>JBDHQG010000082.1:0-10555 GCA_039806925.1 Limisphaerales bacterium | reverse complement strand
GTTATGAACACCACGCCTCAGGGGGCGGGTGATTTTGAACCCGCGAATGGGTGGGTGATTTTAACCCGCGAAATGACAAGCCCGCGCCGCGGCCGGCATCCGCCCGTCGCCGCCAGCATTGGAACGATCATGGACAAAATTTGGTGCGACTCTTTTCAAGGATGATCGTTCATTGGGATTGATTCAGGCGCGAATCCCCCGCATAAAGAACCTGTTCCTGCTGGGAACCAAGGGGGTGAAACAGCACTGACGTTCTGCCGTGTTCAGATTATGAACGACGACAAAGCCAAAAAGAAAATTGTTGTAATCACCGGGGTCACGCGCGGCCTGGGCCGGGCGATGGCCGAAAAATTTATCGCGCTGGGTCACACCGTTCTGGGATGCGGACGGAGGCGCGAGCTCATCGACGAGCTCAAACAGAAGTATCCCAAGCGCCATGATTTCGACGTCGTCGATGTCACCTCCGACGAAGAGGTGCAGACGTGGATGGCGCGACTGCACAAGAAATGCGGCGCGCCCGACCTCGTCCTCAACAATGCCGGCATCATCAACCCCACCGGCCCGCTCTGGAAAATCAGCGCGAAGGATTTCTCCGATGTCATCGACGTGAACCTCAAGGGCACGGTCAACGTCATCCGGAATTTTCTCCCCAACATGATCAAGAAGCATCACGGCTTGATCGTGAACTTCAGCTCCGGCTGGGGGCGCTCCGCCGACAAGGATGTGGCGCCGTACGTCGCGACCAAGTGGGCCATCGAAGGGCTGACGCAGGCGCTCTCGATGGAAATTCCGCCCGGCCTCGGCGTCGTGGCGTTGAATCCCGGCATCATCAACACGGACATGCTCCAAAGCTGTTTCGGCGAATCCGCCGCGCATTATCCGTCCGCCACCCGCTGGGCGGACCACGCCGTCCCCTACATCCTCAAGCTCGACGCCAACGACAACGGACAGGCGCTTTCGGTGCCGGAGATGTGATCGGGTGAAACGGAGGCCGTAGATCACCCCAGGCGATCCTGCCTGACCCGGATCGCATCATCACAACGTTTCACGCGCTGGCCGCGTTATGCCGACCCGAGGTGTTGCCTGAAGAAGGCGATGGTGCGGTCCCAGGCGAGCCGGGCGTTCTTCTCGTCGTAGCGGCCGGTGGAGTCGTTGTGGAAGCCGTGATTGCATTTCGGATACTGGTGCATGGTGTAGTTCACCCCGGCCGCCTTTAGATCGGCTTCGTAGCCCGGCCAGCTTTCGTTCACCCGCGTGTCGAGCTCGGCGAGCTGAATCATCAGCGGGGCCTTGATGTTTTTACGCACTTCCTTCGCGGCCGGTGTGCCGTAGAAGGGCACGCCGGCGTTGAGCACGTCCGGCACGACGGCGGCGAGCATGTTCACGATGTAACCGCCGAAACAAAATCCAACCGCGCCCAGCCTGCCGTTGCCCAGTTCGTGCGTCTTGAGGAATTTCGCCGCGGCGATGAAGTCCTGCTCGATCTTCGCGCGGTCGAGCGAGCTTTGCAGGGCGCGGCCCTCGTCGTCGTTGCCGGGATAACCGCCCTTGGGATGCAGCGCGTCCGGCGCGAAGGCGACGAAGCCCGCCTTGGCCACGCGGCGCGCGACATCCGCGATGTAGGGATTCAGCCCACGGTTCTCATGCACCACGAGGATCGCCGGCGCCCTGCCTTTCGCCGTGGTGGGCGCGACGAGGTAGCCGCGGCCCTCGCCGTGTCCGCCGGGCGAGGGAAAGGTGACGTAGCGCGCCTTGATGTCCGGATCGTTGAACGAGACTTGTTCGGCGTTCGCATAATTCGGCATCAGCGCGGCGAGCAGGACGCTCATGGAGAAACCGGCCGCCGCGAGGGTGGAGAGACGGTTCATGAACGTGCGCCGGTCAATGACGCCGTGCGCATATTCGTCATACCAATCGAATGCTTCCTGCGGAATGGGCGGATGGGAGAGGCTTTCCGGGGCTTCAGCTTGCATCGTGTTCATGGTGGTTCCTGGTTTTGATGGTCAACGGTTGACGTCCCGGAGTCTTTGGTCATTCGGCCCGCGGGGCAATAGCGATTGTCGAAACTCTTTCCGCCCGTCCCCCGGCGTGTTAACGTGGCGTCCTATGTTGGTCATTCTTAAAATTGCCCTCGCCGTCGTTTCTGGATTTATCCTGATGGCCCTCCTGTGAAGCGGTTCGGTTACTGGCGCGATCCCTTGTTCCTCGGGTGCTGTTTCCTCTACGCGCTGAACCGCTGGGGCCTCAAGCCTCACAGCCATTCCAAACTGCTGCACGGACAGTTCGACGATCTCCTGCTCATCCCCTGCGCGCTGCCCCTGGCGCTGTGGGCGCAGCGCCGGCTTGGACTGCGGACGCACGATCGCTTTCCTCAGCCGGACGAGATCGCGCTCCATCTCGCGATTTGGGCCGTGATCTGCGAACTCGTCGGACCGCTGGTGTTGCCGGTGACCGGCGATTGGAAAGATGTCCTCGCCTATGCCATCGGGGCCGGCCTGGCATGGGGCTGGTGGCGGCGGCAGGAAACCGCCCTGAAGGTGCTCCATGAGCTTTGACCGGCTCGCGCCGCACTACCGCTGGATGGAAACAGTGCTGGCGGGAAACCTGTTGCAACGCTGCCGCACGCGATGGTTGTCCGAGGCAACGTCCGCCCGCCGCGCGCTGCTGGCGGGTGAAGGTCATGGCAGAATGCTGGAGGCCTGCGCCGATGCGCTGCCGGGCTGCGAATTCACCGTGCTGGATTCCAGCGCCGGCATGATCGATCAGGCGCGGAGACGCTGCCGGACACGGTCCTGCGAACACCACACAACGTTCATCGTGGCCGATCTGCGCGACGGGCCGCCCGCGGAAGGGATGTTTGATCTCGTCGTCACCAACTTCTTCCTCGACTGCTTTGCGCCCGACGAACTGGCGCGCGTGATCCACAACCTCGGCGCGGCGGCGGCGCCGACAGCGACCTGGCTGTTGAGTGATTTCACCACCCCGCGCGCCGGCTGGCGACGGCTCCGGGCGCGGATGGTTCTGGCGCTGGCGTATGGATTCTTTCGCGCGGCAACGGGCATTTCAGCGCGCCGAATCACGTCGCCGGACGAAGGGCTGCGCGCGGCGGGATTCACCCTGGGTGGGCGCGATGAGTTCAACCACGGCCTGCTGCGCGCGGACGTGTGGCGGCGGGTGGATTTGAACGCCGTTTGAACGCCGCCGGCGGGCTCTGATGTCAGCCCGCCACCACTCGTGTCGCTCCGGCCCGGAGCCGGTTCAGCGTGAAGTTTCCTCAGCGGCTCACGCGCGGTTTGCCGGCTGATGAGGCGCGTTCCTTGTCCGCGAGCGCGTTCAGGAAGGCCGTGAGCGATTTGATTTCGTCATCGGTCAGCTTGCGGTCGAGTTGTTCCCACGCCATGTCTTTCACGGCTTCCTCCAGCTTGCCGCGGCTGCCGTCGTGGAAGTAGGGCGCGGTGAGCGAGATGTTGCGCAGGCTCGGCACCTTGAACTTGAACCGGTCGTCGTCGTCCTTCGTCACCCCGAAACGGCCGACATCCTCCAGCTTCGGCGGATGAATCAGCCCGCGCTTCTGATACGAATTGCCGCCGACCGTCGGCCCGTTGTGGCACGCGGTGCAGCCGATGGTCACAAACAGGTCGAGGCCCTTGAGCTCCTCCGCGGACAACGCCGAGTTCCGGCCTTTCAGGAAATCATCGAGACGATCCCGCGTGATCAGCGTGCGCTCGAACGCGGCGATGGCGTGCGCGATGTTGTCGTAGGTGAGCGGCTTCGCCTCGCCGGGGAACGCCTTGGCGAAGGATTTCTGGTACTCGGGAATGGCGCCGAGCTTGTCCACCACGGCTTGTTCGCCGGGCATCGCCATTTCGATCGGGTTCAGGATCGGCCCCTTGGCCTGCGCAGCGAGATCGGCGGCGCGTCCGTCCCAGAACTGCGAGGAATGCAGGCCGGCATTGAGCACGGTGGGCGAGTTGCGTCCGCCGCGTTTGCCGAAGGCGCCGGGCGAGGTCGGCTCGTTGTCCACGCCACCGCGACCCTTGTCCACCGCATGGCAGGAATTACACGACTGCGAGTTGTTTGCGGAGAGACGCACGTCGAAGAAGAGTGTTTTGCCAAGGCTCACGAGCGCCGGCGTGTCCTTTTCCGCGCCCGGCATTTTCTCGGGCAACGGCGCCAGCACCGGGGTGCAACGCTGGCGGAGTTCGTCCGCCTGCGGAACCTTGGCGGTGTCCGCCTGGGTGTTGAAAATGCCGGCGCAAACGAGTGCGCCAGCCGCCATGAGAGGGTTCATGAGTCGAGTTTTCATAAATGATTTCGGGCCGATACTGACTCAAGTTGCCCGTGCGCTTATTCAAACTGCTGCGCGGCAGTTGGCGAACGTTGAACTTCCGTTGGTCCGCCGGATGGAAAGCCGGGTAATCAAAATTTGCATTTCGCGCGGCGCTGTCGTTACTCTCCGCCGCAACAATCCAATGCTCCAAGCCGATGAAAACCTTGCCATCTTCCGGCCGGCCCACGCTGGCGACCTCCGTCCTCACCCTCGCGGCCGCGCTGTTGTTCAACGGCTGCGCCTGTCCCTTTAGCAAGTCCTCCGCCTCCTCCAACACCATGAAGATTGAACAGAACGTTTTCGGGAAACTCCCCGACGGCACCGAAGTGAAGATTTACACGCTCACCAACACCAAGGGCGTCACCGCCAAGGTCACCGAATACGGCGGCATCCTCACCGAGCTTTGGGTGCCCGACCGCCACGGCAAGGCCGGCAACGTGGTCTGTGGCTTCGACAATCTCGATCAATACGTGAAGGGCCATCCGTTCTTCGGCGCGACGACCGGCCGCGTGGCCAACCGCATCGCCAAGGGCAAGTTCACGCTCGACGGCAAGGATTACACTCTGGCGGTGAACAACGGGCCGAACCATCTCCACGGCGGCCTCAAGGGCTTCGACAAACGCGTCTGGAAATCCCGCGCGCTGCCCGCAACCGGCAAGGAAGTCGCCGTCGAGTTCACCTACGTCAGCGCGGACGGCGAGGAAGGTTATCCCGGCACGTTGACCACGACGGTGGTTTACACGCTCACCGACGACAACGAACTGCGCATCGATTACACCGCCACGACCGACAAGGCCACCATCGTCAACCTCACGAATCACTCCTACTTCAACCTCGGCGAGTCCGGCAGCATCCTCGATCATGTGTTGATGCTGAACGCCGACCGTTACACCGCGGCGGATGCGGGACTTATTCCGACCGGCGAACTCGCTCCGGTGAAAGGCACCGGACTCGACTTCACCCAGCCGCGTCGCATCGGTGATCGCATCGCGGACTACATGGGCTTCGCGAAAGGTTACGACCACAACTTCGTGATCAACGGCGGCGGCAAGACGCTGACGCTCGCCGCGCGCGTGCAGGAACCGAAGTCCGGTCGCCAGATGGAAGTGTGGACCACCGAACCCGGCGTGCAGCTCTACTGCGGCAATCACCTCGACGGCTCGCTGACCGGTGTGGGCGGCGTGAATTACAAGCAGCACACCGGCTTCTGCCTCGAAACCCAGCATTACCCGGACTCGATCAACCATCCGGGCTTCCCGTCCGTGGTGCTGCGCCCCGGCCAGACCTTCAAGAGCACGACCGCGCATCGCTTCACGGCCAAGTGATTCAGATTGTCGAAGCTCGAGATTGGTGCGTATCCACAAATGACGTGGCGCAGGTTGGGAAACCTGCGCCACATCAATAATGGAATCACTCAGGCACGAACGTCCGGGACACCGTCCAAGCCCGCGCTCCGTCACCGGACGGCATGAGCCTCAATAAGAAGCGCTCGCCCGCAGGAAGCGGCCCAGTTCCGGGAGCTTGTCGGTATTGATCAAGTCCACCCCGGCTTCGCGCAATTCCTTCCACATCGCCGGTTGATCGGGCGCGGCCCAAAGGCGCAGGCGCCGTCCTTGGGCGTGCGCCGCGGAAACGAGAGCCCGCAATTTCACCCGCTCCATTTCAGGAAATGGTCCGTCCTCCGCGCGGGCGCGCCATTTGAAATGCTGCGTCCAGTTGTCGCTGATCAGCGGGATGAAATGCCGCGACGCCGGGGAATCGAGGTCGGCCAGCCTTCCGTCATACGCCGCAAGCCTTGCTGAATCCTGCGACATCAGTTCGCGCGCGCGATTTCCCGAGAGAATGACGGTGACCGCATTCGTGTCGGTGCGGCCGGCGTGAAAACGGGTCAGGATCGCGGCGTGGCGCTCCAACACCACCTTCAGCGCGCGGTAGGAATTCGTCGCATCCGATTTCACGTCGATCATCAGCGTGAACTCCGGGCCGCCTGGAAACACGCGTCCGCCGTTTCGCTTCACGCGCGCCGCAAGCGGATCGAGATAGAGCGTTTCAAGCGTGCGCCCGGGTTTCGCGTCCTTGAGATCATGCGCGACCAGGAGCTTCCCATCGACGAGCCAGACGTCGGCTTCGACGCTGCAAAATCCCTGCTCCAACGCATCCAGCAGCGGGCGCGCCTGTTCATAGTCATTGTGCGAATGCGCCTGCTTGAGCGGCAACTCCGCGCTGATGACTGACACCGCGCAGGCGAACGCCAGCGCCACAAAATGGATTAAGAATGCGCGAATCTTCATGCGAAGTTTGGAAACGAATTACGCGAGCTTGTGTAACGTGCCGTCTTGAACATGCCAACGCTGGAGTTCGCGGCCCAGTTCCCGCGGCCAGTTTTCCTCGGTGCAGGTCATGAACACCTGGCCGCTGGCCTGATGCGCCCGCTCCAGCAACGGCAGCAGCCCGCTCCGGCGTTTCGCATCCAATTCGCCCATCACATCATCGATGAGCAGGATGGGCGGCGTGCCGTGGATGCCGGTGAGGTATTCCGCCTGTGCCATTTTCAGCGCGATGGCCAGCGAGCGTTTCTGCCCCTCGCTGCCGAACTGGGCGGCGGACTGCCCGTTGAGCTGCAGCTCCACGTCGTCGCGATGCGGACCAACGAGCGTCGAGCGGCAGGCGCGTTCGCGCGCCCGGGATTGCGTGAGTTCGAGCGCAAAATCCTTTTTCACGCACGGCAGGTATTCGAGCCGCAGTTCCTCGGCGTCGCTTGAAATGCGACGGCAGGCCAGGCGGGCCAGCGGCGAGATGCGCGGCGTGAGCTGTTCGCGGTGGCGGATGATCTGGTTTCCCAGCTCCACCAGCTCGCGCGAAAAGCTGTCGAGCGACTCCTCGTTGAGGATTCGCTGCTTCAACAGCGCGTTGCGGGAGCGCAGCGCGCGGGCGTAACGCTGCAACAACGGCAGGTAACCGGGATGCGTCTGCGACAGCAGCAGGTCCATGAAGCGCCGCCGCGTGCGCGCCGTTCCTTTCACCAGCTGCAAATCCTCGGTGCAAAAGACCACGACACGGAGCGTCCCCAGATAATCCGTCAACCGGCGCACCGGCTGGCCGTCGAGGCCCAGCTTCCGCTCGCGCGCGGACCAATACATCTTGATCTCGTGCCGCGCCGCGCCGATGACCCGGCCGCCCACGAAGTATCCCGTCTGGCCGTGGCGAACCATCTGCGCGCTGCCGACGCCACGAAAGGAACGCAGCGTGGCCATCAGGTAAATCGCCTCCAGGATGTTCGTCTTGCCCTGGGCGTTGTCACCGAGCAGCAAATGGAAGCCGGGCAAAAAATCCGCATCGAGGCGCGCGTAATTGCGGAAGTCGCGAAGTCTCAGATGGGCCAGATGCACCTCGTGAAGATGAACAGCGGACGGGATCGCCGCGAGATTTTTCCCGGCGACGTCCTCCCGGATTTTCCGGCGCGAGGCGCAAAATTTTTGCCGCGGGCGAAGGTTTTCCTGTTGGCCGTATCGGGACTGCCGATATAGCTTCCAAGCAGTTCCTCCTCCGGCTGATGGAGCGGTGAACCGCGAAGCGTATGCTGCGGCAAACGAATCCAGAATCGACTGAGCTGTTGGGCGACTGGCACCCGCTGGTGCAGCAGCTCGGCTCGGCGGAAGGGCTCTTCGCCCTCAGCACCGCGTCCCACTCGCTCCAACTGAGCAGCGTGGACAGCGTCCAGTCGCTGATCCGTTTTCTCGAGGCCTACCAGTCGCAGATCCTCATCCCGTTTGAACTGCCTGCGATCCAGCGCGCGTATCGTCATGCGAGCCGGAATGAAACGCGTGAATTGATCGCCTTTGATCAGCTGCTGGCCGGTGAACCCGTCTTGAAACCGTTCGCCAACGCCAGCCGCCGCGTGGGCCAGGCGCAGTTGAAACGCCTGCGCCCGCTCCGCGATCACCGGCTGTTGCAGCGCTATCTTCGCGCGACCGATGATGGTCTGGCCCACGGCTGGCACACGCTCGTTTACGGCCTCACGCTTTCGGTCTATTCGCTGCCGGTCTTGCAGGGGCTGACCAGCTACGAAAAGCAGACCCTGCTCGGCTTCATGCACGCGGTGTCGCGGACCTTGAAGCTGTCCGAGAATGATTGCCGGACACTCTTGGAACAACTTTCGCCGTCCCTCCCGAATCCGGTCGAGCCCATCCTCGGCGACGATCATCCGCCGCGGACGAGTTTCAGCTTCTGAAACGGACCGCGGTCTGTCGGGAACGCCGCGCAAGAAACGCGGTTGGCAAGCGGGCGTTCCGGGCTAATCTCCCTGCTATATGAAGCGCAATGTGATCCTCGTCTGGATGCTGGTCCTCCCGGCTGTGCTGCTCGTCTCCCTCATCGGCGGCGGTGGTTGCGATGGCTCCGGTCGCGCCGAGGCTCATGGGACAAACCTCCTGCTTCTGACCGAGAAAAATTTCCAGGGCGAAGTCACCGCCGCGAAGACGCCCGTGCTGGTGGACTTCTGGGCGCCCTGGTGCGGGCCGTGCCGCAGCATTGCTCCCGTGGTGAACGAGCTCGCCGATGATTTCGCCGGCCGCGCCAAAGTTGCGAAGGTCAATGTGGACGAAGCCCCGGCGCTGGCTCAAAAGTATGGCATTCAGGCGATACCCACCTTTCTCTACTTCCGCGATGGACGCGTGGTGGATCAGGTGATGGGCGGCGCGCCCAAGCGCGACCTGGTGGCGAAACTCGACAAGTTGATCGCGGAATCAGCAGCGGTCGGTTCGACGAGTCGTTGAGTCCAAAGCCAGGACGATGCCGTTGCGCACAGGGCGGGCGCATCCGCTCCCGCGCGCTCAAACAAACTCAGCGAGACGGCGCGGTGCGTTTGCGCGCCCAGTTTTTTCCGAGCTTCATCAGCGTCTCCTCGCGCAACAGTTCCTCCGCCATGCGGAAGATGATGCGGTCTTCGAGATCGAATTCCTTGCGGGTGAGATGAACGATGCTGAGGAGCTTGCGCTGGGCGTCCTTCTTGGTGCGCGCGGCCTGGACGGCTTCGAGCCCCTTGCAGATGGCGTCGTGCTCGTGCTGGATTTTCTCGAGCTTGCCCATCTGGTCGAGCCCCGGTTCCAGCCCGTTGAAGAGCAATTCGTCCTCGGCCTCGGCGTGCGGGCGGAGCGCGGCGTCGAGGATGCCCGCCATCACTTTCACCTCGCCGAGCGTCTTCGCCGCCGGGATGGCGTGTTCGAGGTGATCGAGCTGGGTGTTGATGACCGCGTGCTCGGCAATGAAAGCGTCAGTAATCTTCATGTTTTGCTGCCCGGCAGCTTCCAGTTCATCGGAGCCCGACGCCGCGCCTTGAGACGACGTTCATCCGTCGTCGCCTTCGTGAAGGCAGCCGTGTCAGTCCGCGACTGCGAGGGCTTCGTCGTTGGACGTCGGCTCCGCAATCTCTTCTTCAGTCAAATAGCAGGCCGGGTCGGGCGCCCAGAGATCGCCATGCACCTGCACGGCGCGGACGCGGAACCCGCCGCCGCAGACGTTCAGGAAGCGGCAGCCGGCGCACTTGCCTTGCAGGCGTCCGTTGCGGGTGCGCAACGCCGCCAGCGTCTCGTTGCTCTTGTCCTGCCAGATTTCGCTGAAGGGACGTTGCTTCACGTTGCCGAGCGTGAGCGACTGCCAGAACTGGTCGGGATGCACGTTGCCTTGCGTGTCGATGTTGCCGATGCCAGTGCCGGAGCCGTGCGATCCGCCGCCGTTCCAGCGCAGGAGCTGCAACACTTCCCCGGCACGCTCGGGATTTTCCTCGAGCAGACGCAGGTAAAGATACGCGCCGTCCGCCGGCTGATCGACGGTGAGAACTTCACGGGCCTGGCCGTTGGCGGCCCAGAGCGCAGTGCGGTCCATGATCTTGTCCAGCGCGCGGCGGCTGTCCTCCAGTGACACATCGACGACGTTGCTGCCCCGCCCGCTGTAGACGAGATGGTAGAAGCATACGCGGTCGATGTTTTCGGCTTCGATGAAATCGAGAATGCGGTCGAGATCCTGAATCGTGTTCTGCGACAGCGTGAGGCGCAGACCGACTTTTTGTCCGACGGCCTTGCAGTGGCGGAAGGCGGCGACTGTTTTGTCGAAGCAGCCCTGGCGTCCGCGGAAATAGTCATGCGTCTCGCCGATGCCATCGAGGGAGATGCCGACGTAGGCGAAGCCCAGCTCCTTGATCCGCGTGGCGGCATCGCGGTCGATGAG
>JBDHQG010000081.1:0-10693 GCA_039806925.1 Limisphaerales bacterium | reverse complement strand
GGCCTTCACGGCGGCCAATTCGGCGGATTCCGATGGCGACACCGTGCCCGACGGCGTGGAGACGTTTTCCACGCAGACCGATCCGAACACTCCGGACTCGCCCGGGGATTTCCCGCCGGGCCATCCGATGGTCGCTTTGCTGACGGAAGCGGTTCCCGATGTACGAGTCAAACACGTCACGGATAATTTGACAGGAATCAGTTACTACAGTTTCGGCACCGCCGAAGGGTATTTCGGCACGAATCTCTGGACCCGTGGAGTCGGTGGTGGGGCGGCATTCTTTGAAGTGCTGCAGCTCTACCCGCCGGAGACGGTTCTGCTCTGGAGCGTCGCGTGGGACGGCGAAGGAAACCCCACCCCATCCGACGGACCGTCTTCGCCGCCGGAACGGTGGTTTTACCGTAGCATCCATCTCGGTGGAACCATTCCGCTCCCGGAAGGACACTCCCAAAACTGGGTGTATGAGGTGGATACCACGACACAGATCGAGCTGGTGACTGGCGGCAGGCCCTTCTCCACGAACCAGCAGCTCTACGTGTTGCACATCCAAGCCGCGGATCAGGACACGGATGATCCGCTCTCGGAACCCATCGCCACGGTTCCCTCCTCGGATATCACCGTACTGGGTGAGCATCCCGACAGCAACGGCCGCGTGTGGAAGGTGTTTGCCGACAACCAAACGGTGGACGTGACGCCAAGCGCCACGAGCACGCATACGAATTACGACTTCACCGTCGACGCGACCAAGCTGAAGTTGAAGATCCTGCGCAATGGGCAGGATATCGCGGGAAAGAAAACAGTCGTCTGGGTGGGGCAGCCGATCAATTTATCAGTTGATGTGAATGTGCCTGGATTTGTAGCGAGCAATTTCGTGTGGACCGTACCGGGGAACACGATCTCCAACTACGTTTACAACTACACGAATGGATTTGTCTTACCCACCTATCCCAAGACTAATAATAGTGTGGCGTTCCACTGGGTGGACGGGTTGGAACGGGCGCGTGTCCAAGTTGAGGGAGTTATTGGAGGAAAACCGATAAAAAGCGAGACAACGTTCGAGGTGCGCAGACCGGATACGACCTTCAAGTTGACCCCGAAATCGCCAGTCGAGATAAGTACAAATTATGGCGGCCATGAATTCGCAGGTATTTACCCACGGCTTCAGGCGGGGCGTAATATTACTACTAACGATGTTGGAATGTTCTACGAGTTCATACTTGACGATCTCAAAGGATTTCAAGACTCGTATGAGTTTCAGTTCTTCCAAATTGCCACCATCGATATCAAGGTGAACATGCCATACACCGGCGGCCAGTATTTCTCAAAGGAAGTGCAAATGCGCGGGTTGGATAACAGTCTTCCGTACAAATCGTGGACTAGTCCAACGACATATGGATACACCGAAGACTCGCCGGGGCATATTTTGATCTCGGATTTGAATGTTTTCGTTTACGATCACAATCAGTTTGAATGTTATCTCATGTTCAAACCGTTCGGAGGAATTCCAGTTCCGCTAAAAGTCACAAATTGGGAGTGGAAAGGAAAGGCGCTGTTCAATGCTGCCAATGGGCTGTGGACGGGGTTGACGCCATTTGTGAATCCACAGGGTTCAGTTGCAAGTGACACCCTCACCTTCCCCAACTGGACCAACAACGCCGCAAACCATCCTTTGTTCTTTAATTACAACTCTTTCTGGTTTGTGCCTTAAGCTTGCTTCAATCACATGAAGACTAGACAAATAAAATCAGGACTCGATTCGGCTGGATGCAGAGGAGTCCTGTGGTTTTTTAGCTGCCTTCTTCTGGCAGGCGCGCACGGCCTTTGTGCCGACAACGCGCAAGGCCAGAAGGCCACATTGGAGGGTCTTGATTTCTGGATCGAGTTCCCGTCCAAGCAGTTTCCAGCATGGGGTAGCGTTCCGGGCTACATGCACTTATCCAACACGTTGGACGCCCCGCACCGTTTTTCCGAAATGAAAAGTCGTTACTACGACACCTCCATTGGCGATTTCGTGGTTGAATTGCCGGACGGCACGCCAGTCGAAAGCTTTGTGACGGTGCGAGAAAGGATCGCTTCCTCCCTTGGGAGTAAAGGATTATTTATTGATCCACACAGCCATTTGAGTTCGCTCGGTTACCTTGACCGTACATTCGACCTGACTAATCCAGGAATCTACAGAATTTCAGCGTTGGTGCGGATTGTCTCAAGCAATTGGAACGGCGACTTCCCGGTGAAATGGCAGGAACTTCGATCCCCGGCGGTGGAAATCGAAATTCTACCCTCCACGAATGCACGACCTGTGCGGCCCAGGGTTGACATTCCTCCCGAACCAACCAACCCAACAAAAACGCAGCCGACGTCAACGATGACCGTGCCCGCAAAGCCACTCGAGAGCGTGATTCAAAACCCCGCTTTAACCGCTGGAGCCGAAACGCGGGCGCCTGCTCCATCGGACCTCAAATCCTTTGTCGCGCCCGAAATCGAACCACCGCCGATAGTTTCTGGAAACGCGCCACCGTCCGCGACCCATGGGCGCGATTTGACATTCGCGGTTCTCACTTTGTTACCAATCGTTGGCTTCATTGTTTGGATTGTCTGGCGAAGAACGCGGAAGGCCGATTGAAAATACCGGAGACGCAGAAGCAACGGCCGCGTGTGGAAGGTGTTTGCCGACAACCAAACGGTGGATGTGACGCCAAGCGCCACGAGCACGCATACGAATTACGACTTCACCGTCGATGCCACCAAGCTGAAGTTGAAGATCCTGAAGGGCGCGCAGGACCATGCCGGGACGAAGCGAAAGATTTGGATCGGCGAGAAGCCCACGCTCTCCGCCGTGCTGGAGCCGGCGAACTTTGGAACGCTGAGCAACTTTCAATGGACCGTGACCGGGATACGCCAGGCCGATTACATCGCCACCGCCATGCTCGGCTCCAACGTGCCGTTAACGGTGCTCACGCAGCAGAATGTCACCTTCGCGTGGACGGTGGCCAGCGCGCTGGAGACGGCCACCGTCACCGCCCAGCTCGCCGGCCAGACGCTCACCGCCACCGCCCGCTTCGAGGTCATGGACGCCACCGCGCAGTGGTTCGGCCTGCCCACCGGAGTCATCTCGGTGCATCAACGACAAGGGGTGACGATGCTGGGGCTGGGAACATTCGCGAACCGCGGAATCACGATGCTGCTCACAAACGGGAATGTGAATGGATGCCCTCAATGGACATTTAGTTGGGCACAGATCGGAAACTCAATCTGGTGGCGCAAGGATGGTGGGTTACAGTGGAATATGAACAACGGGTTCGGCCTTGATACAAAGTTTCCGGCTGGGGCTTGGACGTCGTTGCATGGTGTTGGCTTTGACTCGCCGAGCATAAACTTGGTCAATTTCGACTATGAGACTTGGCGCGGCAACGAATTCGATGCCTACCTCTTCTTTCAGCCGGCTCCACCTTCGATTCCGGTTGCCATCAAAAAATTCTATTGGAAGTGGATGGGGTATACGGTCAACACCAATGCACCAAACAATGGCTGGCATCAAATCATTGATCCTCCGCCTGCTCCACTGAGCATCACTAACGCGGTGATCGCTCAAAACAATTCGATTGTGACAACTAACCCGACGTGGACAAATAACACAACTAACCGCGTGACAATGACGACCAACCAGCCTCCGAACCTACCGTAAGGTGCAATGAAACATAACCGAACTGTTTTTTTGAGGCTCTTTTTTTTGATCGCTCTCACGAGATCGAGTGAAGCTCAAAACAATACCTATACGGGTTTGATTTATACGAACTCGGATCACACTGCGTGGAATCCATTTCCGATTTCTACAACAGTTGAAGAACAGCTGCCATCGCAACTGGATACGGCTGGCAACTGGGGAGAGATAGTAATAAATCACCAACTAGGGTTCAGGCCAGATACGAACAGAGTCATAGCCGGGCAAGCCTTGCTCGCCTCTGTAACCTTGCGAAATGTATCCATTCAGTCGGTTGAATACACGCACCGTCAGTTTTCTGGCGAACATTCAGAATTATGCCAGTTTGACATCCGAGATTCATTTGGAAGACAGCCCCGACAACTAAACACCAATGATGCGCCTTATTATCCCAATCAAAAATGGTGGGGTGGAACCATCCCTCCAATGTCTCAACACAGATATCGTGTTCGATTGGATGGGATATTCGACTTATCGAAGCCTGGAATATACACGGTGACGGCGAATAAGGAGATTTTCGATGCAGGAGTCCCGCACAATTTGTACTCGGGAACAGTGCGTTTAGAAATTCTGCCGGATCCAAATGTTCCACCTGAGTCCGTGGAGGCAACATCCGTGCAGGCGGCGGCTGCAACATCAGCGATTCAGGGCAACAAAGCGGTGCCAAAGCCATTTGCAGTTAGGCGGACAGATCATGCTGAAGGTGCTCCCAACCTGCACCCATCCACGTTGCAGCCGCGAACGCAGGATGTGTCGGCGCAGACAGAAGTTCCGACGGCACCCTCGCTGCATTCTGGCACGACGGCAACCTTGCCGAGGCGGAGCCTATTTTTCGCCGTCATCCTGTTCGGCTCGGCGTTGCTGCTGGCCCGCATTTTTCTCCGCGCCGCCCGTCGCAGACGGGATGGTTTGCAATGACGATATGATTCGGTGATGGTCGTTTCTTCAGCGGGGACACCTGTCTCTCATTCCTTGGCGACCGCTGCCGAATCTTTTTCTGCTAAAGTTTTTGGGCGCGGTGCCGTTCTTCCTCTCAGTTCATGAGACGTGAATTGTAAATGCTGTAAAGACACACTCAACTCCCACCCCCACTTCTATGGCCATCACCGGACCCGCCTCCTACATTCCCACGATGAACGAGTTT
The DNA here is from genome assembly GCA_039806925.1 of Limisphaerales bacterium. GTDB lineage: Bacteria > Verrucomicrobiota > Verrucomicrobiia > Limisphaerales > JADJPG01 > JADJPG01. Next base: position 5,828 of record JBDHQG010000081.1, on the reverse strand, counting down.
GCCGCGCATTGGGCGTTGTGCAATGCCGCGCTGCCGGTGGGCACGCCGCTCATCATCCGCCGGTTGAACAATGTGGCGATGACACAGGTGCAATTCGTGACGTTGCGCGAGACGTTGCAGGCGCAGCAGAACACGATTCAATCCTGCCTGACGGCGCAGCAGATCGCGCGCGGGGTGATCAATCTCAAGAAGGCGGCGTTGCTGGAGCAGTTCGCGCTGTTCACGAGCCTGCTCGACGGATATTTCCGCAACACGGAGTTTTACGGGGCGCGTCCATTGGCGCCGGGGCTGGGGTTCGGCCAGGAGAATTTCACGCGTCCGCTCACGGACATGATGTCGCTGTGGGAGAAGATCAACGGTGGTCCTGCGCCGGCCGGGGTGACGTTGCCGCTCTTGCTGCCGGATACGACGGCGCAGAGCACGTTCGCCAGCGCGGTGTCTTCCCTGCAATTCTCCTACGCGGAGGAACGGCGCAAGGCGCAGGAGGTGGCGATTGCCCGCGCGAAGCGGGATCTGCTGATGGCCCAGGCGTATGAGGTGATGAAGACGTATCGCGAGGCGGTGCCGGCGAAGCTCTCGGCGCATCCGCAACTGGTATCCACGCTGCCACGGCTCACGCCGGTGCCGGGCCACACGCCGGAGGCGGTGAACGCGAGCGCGATTTTCCAGGCTCCGGAGTCTTCGATGGTGGTTTACGACGAATCGAACGACGGATTGCTGGCGCGCTACGAACTGCGCGGGCATGTGGGCGAGGAGTATCACGATGAGGATGCGGTGGTGATCGCCTCGAATCTGCCGGAGGCGCCGCGCGAGTTCGTGACGACGTTTGGCCTGACGCAGCCGGGCGCGCAGGTGGCGCTGAAGGTGTATGTGATTCTCACGACGGGCAACGAGGCGGGCAGCGCCCCGATGCTGGTGCAGCGGCCTTCCGCCGTGCTGCCGCTGGCGGCGTGAGGTTGTCGGGATCGGTAGGGCGCGACACTCAACGGCACCCATGGGAATGGTTCGTCGTTCTCGCCATCGCTCAGTCAGGATGCGCGGTTCGTGGTCTTCGCCAGTCGTGCCAGCGATTTGGTGCCGGGGGACAACAATCGCGCCACGGACATCTTCGTGCGCGATCGTTGGGCGGGGGTGACGCATTGCCTGAGCCGCAACCTGGCCGGGACGGGCACGGGCAATCGCGTGTCGTCGAATCCGATCCTGTCAGCGGATGGTCGCACGGTGGCGTTCCAGAGTTTCGCGGGCGATTTGGTGGCCGGGGATTACAACGACACGCGCGATGTGTTCGTGGTCACTCTCGGCGGGCCGGACAACGACGGCGACGGCATGGAGGACGACTGGGAGGCCGCGTATTTCAACACGCTGGCCCGCGATGGTTCGGGTGACTTCGACCACGACGGCGCGAGCGACCTCGATGAGTTCCGGGCGGGAACCAATCCCGTGAACGACGCGTCCATCCTTCGCGTGTTGCGGCTGAGCACGGACATCGCTCAGGGAAGCGCACAGGCTCGCGCCACGGTGATTTTGTGGCAGGCGGTTCCCGGGCGGACGTATCGCGTGGAGACGAAGCCGGACCTCGATTTGCCGTGGGTGCCGGTGGGCGCGGAGGTGGTTGCCGCGTCGACCACGGCGTCTGTGTCCCATGCGCAGAATGCAAGTGCGGCACCGGAACCACGCGCCAGCTTCTATCGCGTGGTATTGGTGCAGTAGCCAGCGTGCTGCCGGCAGAACCTCAGCGGAGCACGCCCGTCCCCGGGCGCAGGAAGCTGGGAGAGACCGCGATCCTGGAATACCTGCGCGCCTGCGCGATATTCGGACGTTTCTGCGCCCGGAGACGGGCGCGCTCCTTCAACTTATTTTCAGACAGGTTCTCAAGCAATCGAACCTGCCCGGGCGACTCTTCCTGCCGGCGGCACGTTGATTTTCCCTTCCCTGCGTTCCGGCGTTCCGGCTTAAATCGCCACGCATGATCATCGCCCGATCTCCTTTGCGCATCAGCCTTGGTGGCGGCGGCACGGATTTGCCGTCCTACTACGAACGCTTCGGCGGCTTTCTCATCACCGCGGCCATCGACAAATACGTTTACATCACGCTGCACGAGACGTTCATCCCGGAGCTCATCATCAAGTACTCGAAGCTCGAACGCGTCTCGAAGGTCGATGACATTGAGCATCCAATCATCCGCGAGGCGTTGAAGGTGGTGGGGCTTGATGCGGCGTATTTCGAGCTGACGAGCATGGCGGACATTCCGGCGGGCACGGGCCTGGGCAGCTCGGGCAGCTTCACGACGGCGCTGCTCAAGGCGCTGCACAGCCACAAGCGGAACTTGATTCCGAATGGCGACATCGCGGCGCAGGCGTGCGACATCGAGATCAACCGGCTCAGGGAACCGGTGGGCAAGCAGGACCAGTACATCGCGGCGCTCGGCGGCATCACCTGTTTCAACTTCAACAAAGACGGCTCGGTGGAAGCGTGGCCGGCGAAGGTGGCAGAGGAGACGCGCTACAATCTCGAGGACAACCTGGTGATGTTCTTCACCGGCTACAGCCGCAGCGCGGGCACGATTCTCAAGGACCAGAACGAGAAATCGAAGCAGGACGATCAGGCGATGCTCGACAATCTGCATCATACGAAGGAGATCGGCTACGCCAGCCAGCACGCGCTGGAGACGGGGAATCTGCGTGAGTTCGCGAGCCTGATGGACCAGCACTGGCAGCGGAAGAAGGCGCGCAGCGGCGGCATGAGCAATCCGAAGATCAACGAATGGTATGATCTGGCGAAGTCGCATGGCGCGCTGGGCGGCAAGCTGATTGGCGCGGGCGGCGGCGGCTTCCTGATGTTTTACGCGGAGGAGGACAAGTCGAAGCTGCGTCATGCGATGCGCCAGGCAGGCTTGAAGGAAGTCCGGTTCCGGTTTGATTTCGAAGGCACGAAGCTCGTCGCATCCTGATGCTTCCTCCCGTCGCCATTCTCGCCGGCGGCCTTGCCACGCGGCTGCGTCCGATCACGGAGAAGGTGCCGAAGGTGCTCGTGCCGGTGGCGGGAAAACCGTTCCTCGAACATCAGCTCGCGCTGCTGCGACGCGAAGGCGTCACGCGCGCGGTGCTGTGCGTCGGGCATCTCGGCGAGATGGTGCGGCGCGATTTCGGGGATGGCTCGGCGCACGGCGTGGAGCTGGAGTATTCGTTCGATGGCCCGGTGTTGCTCGGCACGGGCGGCGCGTTGAAGCGGGCGCTGCCGCTGCTGGGCGAAAAGTTTTTCGTGCTCTACGGCGATTCCTATCTGCCGGTTCCGTTTGCGCCGGTGGCGGAGTATTTCGAGCTGAGCGGACGCGCAGGGCTGATGACGGTTTTCCAGAATGAAGGCCGTTACGACACGAGCAACGTCGTGTTCGGCGACGGCGAGATCAAAGTTTACGACAAGAAGAACCGGCTGCCGGAGATGCGGCACATTGATTACGGCCTGAGCCTGTTCAAGGCGTCGGTGTTTGAGGAGTGGCCGGGTGACAGGCCGTTCGATCTGGCGGAGGTGATGCAGCGGCTGGTCGCGCAGAAGCAGCTCGCCGGGTACGAGGTGAAGGAGCGCTTTTACGAGGTTGGCTCGCACGCCGGACTGGCGGAGCTGGAGGCGCTCCTTGGCGGGGCGAAGCGCGGTGCCTGAGCCGGTCGCGGGATAATCCGGGGCGCATCTTGAGGGCGTGTGGCCCAAACGAAGGGGAGCTTACGGAGCGCGAGCCGTCCCGGCTCGCAGCGCGTCGTCCGGACGGCGGTGCCTGCAAACTTCAACGGTGCCCGGTGCGCTTCACCCGCTGCGACCGGGGACCGGTCGCAGTCCGCCTGTTTGGGCAACAGGCCCTCAAGATGCGCCCGACAGTCCGTGTCGATAAAATTTTCAGTGGAAATCCGGTCCCCGGCTGGCAAGTATTGCCCGCATGAATTCACAACAGCCGCCTGCCTCCGAGTTTAACCGCCGCGATTTCATCCGGGGCGGATCGATTGCCACGCTTTTGTCCATGCTGGGCGGCGTGGAGCTCAGGGCGGCCGAGCCGGCGGGCGGCGCGCTGGCGAAATCCGACGGCCCGAAGGTCAAGTGCGGCATCATCGGGCTCGGCGCGTGGGGTCGGGAAATCGTGGGCACGCTCCAGCGCAAGGCGGAGGCGGAGATTGTTTCCGTGTGCGACACCTACGGCGTGATGCTGCGTCGCGCGGCGAGCAATGCGCCGGGAGCGGCGGCGGTGGACGATTACCGCAAGGTGCTTGAGGACAAAAATGTCCAGGCGGTTTTCATCGCGACGCCGACGCATCTGCACAAGGACATCGCCATCGAGGCGTTGCAGGCGGGCAAGCACGTTTATTGCGAAGCGCCGCTGGCGCACACGATCGAGGATGCGAAGGCGATTGCGAAGGCGGCGCGCGACGCGGCGGCGCAGGTGTTCCAGCCGGGTCTCTCGCTGCGCTCCGATCCGCAGCGGCACTTTCTGCTCCAGTTCATCCGCACCGGCGCCATCGGCAAGGACGTGATGGCGCGGGCGCAGTGGCACAAGAAGCAGAGCTGGCGTTTCACCTCGGCGAACCCGGATCGCGAAAAGGAAATCAACTGGCGTCTCTCGAAGGAGCATTCACTTGGTCTCGCGGGCGAGCTGGGCATCCATCACTTCGACAGCATGTCGTGGCTGTTGAAGGATCTGCCCAAGGCGGTGACGGGCTTCGGCGGCATCATTCACTGGAACGACGGGCGCGATGTGCCCGATACGGTCCAGGCGGTTCTCGAGTTTCCCGGCAGCGTGCAGGGGCTTTACGATGCGACGCTGGCGAACTCCTTCGACGGCGATTACGAGATGCTGCTGGGCAGCGACGCGGCGGTGATGATGCGCGGCAACAAGGCGTGGCTCTTCAAGGAGGTCGATTCGCCGCTCCTGGGCTGGGAGGTTTACGCGCGCAAGGAGGTCTTCTACAAGGAGACGGGCATCGCGCTGGTGGCGAACGCCAGCAAGTCGACGGGTCAGGACGAGAACACCGAGCCCGCGGCCTACACGAACACCTCGCTGTCGCACGCGCTCGAAGCGTTCCTGACGAACGTGAACGAGGTCGTCGGCGCGGTGGAGGATTTCACGGCGACGTTCGATGCGGCCGACAAGAAGGCGCTCGCAAAGCACATCGCGGGCTTGAAGATGCAGCACGCGGCGACGTGGCGCGAGGGCCTGCAGGCGACGGTGACGGCGATCAAGACCAATGAAGCCATCCTGGCCGGCAAACGCATCGAGTTCCAGAAGGACTGGTTCGGGCTGGCCTGATCTTGAATGGTGCGCGGCCTGCATCGTCCAAGATCCGGCCGCAGAGCGGCGTCACCATGACATCAACATTTCACTTTGCGATGGAACAAACCATGAGCGGCCCGCGTGTGCGGGCGGCCCTTCAACCACAGAAAACCAATCCCATGTTTACCTCCTCCCTCCCGGCCCGTCTCTCGCGGGCGCTGCTCGTTGCGGGCGCGCTGGCCGCCGCGGCGTCGGTCACTGCCGAAACCGTCCGCTATGCCCCGGTTCCCAACAGCAGCAAGCTGCGCATGGACGGCACGTCCACCATCCATGACTGGCACGCCGAGACGGATCTCATCGGCGGGTTCATGGAATTCGACGCGACGTTCGCGGACGGCAAGTCGGCGCCCGTGGCGGTGAAGCCGAACGTCGAGGTGAAGATTTCGGTGCGGTCGCTCAAGACCAGCGGCGGCAAGCGCATGGACGCCGTGATGCAGGAGCACATGAAGTTCGCGCAGTTCAAGACCATCGATTACAAGGTGATCGAGCTCACGCCCAAGGCGGGCGCGGC
>JBDHQG010000080.1:0-10871 GCA_039806925.1 Limisphaerales bacterium | reverse complement strand
CGCGTGGACGTGCAGATGAAGGGGCACCCGGATTATTTCTGCGATGACATCGACAAGTCGGTGGAGATTTGCCGGCAGATCGGATCGGAGCGCATGAAGGTGCTCTTCGACATTTATCACGTCCAGATCATGCACGGCGATGTCATCACGCGAATCAAGAAGCACGCGCCGTACATCGGGCATGTCCACACGGCCGGCGTGTCGGGACGAAACGAGATCGACGACACGCAGGAGATCAATTATCCGCCGATCATGAAGGCGCTCGTGGAGGTCGGCTACAAGGGCTATGTCGGGCAGGAGTTCATTCCCGTGCGCGACAAGGTCGCGTCGCTCGCGCAGTCGGTGCGGATTTGCGACGTGTGAATGGAGCGCGACTGTTCTCGGGCGCACATCTCTTGAGGACGTGTTGCTCAGACAGACGGATCGCGACCGGTCCCCGGTCGCAGCGGGTGGAGCGCACGAGCACCGTCGAAGTTTGCCGGCACCGCCGCCCGGGCGACATGCTGCGAGCCGGGACGGCTCGCGGTCCCCAGACCGAACGCATCGCACCGGACCAGTGGTTTTATCCGGGCGGCGGTTTTTCGTATGGGCCTGCGAGCAAGACCGGCCTGAATAGGCATTAGAAGGATTCGTCCAACGCTGAAGAGATTGTGAAAAGTTTCACATCTCCCTTGCGGGCCACCGCGGATGCGGCTAGCCTGCGCGCGCTAATAGAACAGAACAGTTGATTAGACTATGAAATATTATCTCCCGACGGTTGCGTTGCTCGCTGCGTCATTCCAAATCGGCACTGCTGGTGAACTCACCGGCAAAGTTTCACTCAAAGGCACACCGAAGCCGGAAATCCCGATTGATCTCGGTCCGACATGTGGTCCGATGAATCCCAACAAAGTCACCACGCGCCATTACGTCACATCCAAGGACGGCGGATTGGCCAACGTGTTTGTGTATTTGAAGGATGCCAAGGCGGCTGCGGCCACCGGCGAAGCTGGCTTGATCGACCAGGTGGGTTGCATGTATGAACCGTACGTCATGGGTGTGGTGGTCAATCAGAAGTTCAAAGTGAAGAACTCGGACGCCACGCTGCATAACGTTCACAACACTCCCAAAGTCGCCGGCAACCGTGAATACAATGTCGGCCAGGCGGTGAAGGGACAGGTCAATGAGTTTTCGTTCCCGAATGCGGAAATCCTCATGCGTTTCAAGTGCGATGTGCATCCGTGGATGTTTGCCTACGTCGGCGTGGTGGATCATCCCTACTTTGCCGTGACGGACAAGGACGGCAACTTCAAGATCTCCGGCGTGCCGGATGGCAAGTACACCGTCGTGGCGTATCATTTGAAGACTCACGGGGCAAACCCTGGTGTGACCCAGACGGTCGAGGTGAAGGGTTCCGCCAAGCAGGACTTCACGGTTGAAATTCCGTGATGGTCTGTCTCGGTTGATTTGATCGCGGCAATGCCGCTGCGACCCGGAAACGGTTGCGGCGGCATTGCCATTTGCAGCGAAAAGTTCTCCAAGTTTCCTGATTGATGACTCGTTCCCAGAACAATCCCTGGCTGCATCGGTTTGCGCTGCTCACCGCTGCCGCCACGTTGTTTTTGATCTGGGTCGGCGGCCTGGTCACCAGTCATGGCGTGGGGTTGTCGGTGCCGGACTGGCCCACGACGTACGGTTACAACATGTTTTTCTTTCCGGTGTCACGCTGGGTGGGGGGTGTTTTCTACGAGCACAGTCATCGGTTGGTGGCATCGGGAGTGGGGTTGTTGACGGTCATCCTCGCCGTCTGGCTCTGGCTTCGCGAGGAGCGGCGCTGGCTGCGGCGGTTGGGTTACATCGCGGTGATCGCGGTGATTACCCAGGGCGTTCTCGGCGGGTTGCGGGTCACGCAGATGAAGGATGTGCTCGGAGTTTTTCATGCGACGCTGGCGCAGATGTTCCTCGCCTTGCTCTGCGCGATTGCGTTGTTCACCTCGCGCTGGTGGCGGGAGACGTCGCGCCAGAAGATGGCTGTTTACGGAAGCGGGTCGATTCGTTATGTATTCGCGCTCGTAACTGGCATGATTCTTCTGCAACTCATCCTCGGCGCGGCCATGCGGCATCAGCATGCCGGGCTGTCGATTCCTGACTTTCCCCTGGCCTACGGGAAGTGGTGGCCGGCGATGGACGCCGGTTCGATCTCCCGCTACAACCAGATGCGCGGCGAAACCACGGCGGCCAATCCCATCACGTCCTTCCAGGTCGGACTGCAGATGATCCACCGGATTGTGGCGCTGGCGATACTTTTTTCGGCCGCGTGGGCGGCTGGCAGGGCATGGCGGGAGTGCCGCGGCACGGCGCTGAGCAGGGGTGCGAACGGCTGGTTTCTGTTGATTCTGGCCCAGGCATTCCTTGGCGCCCTGACCATCTGGACGAACAAGGCGGCTGACATCGCCACGGCGCATGTGGCGCTGGGGGCGCTGAGTCTTGCCACGGGGGTGATGCTCTCCATTCTCGCCCGGCAGTTCGTTCGGGCAGGAGAGGTGGAGATCGCGTTGAATCGCGCCCGGCCCGCGAATGCTCCGGCGGCGAACCGGGTTCTGGCATGAAAGCGTCCTCAACTCCAATCGTTGAGTCGTCCTCCGGAGACAAGGCGCTGTTTGCGGTGATCTGCGATCTCGTCAAGGCCCGCCTGACTTTTCTCGTTCTGCTGACGACCCTGGTGGGCTTTTACCTCGGGAGCAGGGGAGTCGTTGATTTTTGGCTGATGTTCCACGCGCTGGCCGGGACGGCGCTGCTGGCCTGCGGGGCGGCCGCCCTGAACCAGCTTTGGGAACGCGAGCACGATGCCTTGATGCGACGGACCGCGGATCGCCCGCTGCCCTCGGGACGCCTGCGGCCGGACACGGTCTTGATACTGGGAGGCGCGGCCTCCATGGCCGGCCTTGTGTATCTGGCGCTCGCGGTGAACCTGCTGACCAGCGTGCTTGGCGCGGCGACGCTGGGCAGCTATGTCTTCGTTTACACGCCCCTGAAACGCGTGACCTGGCTGAACACCGCGGTGGGTGCCGTGCCAGGCGCCCTGCCTCCGCTCATGGGATGGACGGCGGCGCGGGGTGAGCTGACCGGTGAAGGCTGGGCGTTGTTCGCCATTTTGTTCTTCTGGCAGATTCCGCATTTTCTCGCCATCGCATGGATGTATCGTGAGGAGTATGAAAAGGCGGGCTTCGTGATGCTGCCATCAGTGGATCCGGACGGGTCACGCACGGGACGGCAGGCGGTCAGCCACACGCTGGGATTGCTCACGGTGAGTCTGCTTCCGTTTCTGTTTCGAATCACCGGCACGATCTATCTCGCCGGCGCGCTGGTCCTCGGCACCGCGTTTGTGTTTTATGCGGTTCAATTCTCGCGTGACCTCACGCGTCCCAGGGCGCGCCAGTTATTCTTTCTATCCATTGTTTATTTGCCGCTGCTGCTCGGGTTGATGGTTTTCGACAAACTGAAGCATTAACCCCGGGAAATTTATGACGGAAATGGATTCTTCCGTTGACACTTCGATCTGGCGGCAGATACGTTTCGCAGAAATTTTTTACAAACTGACAAGAAAGTATCGTTTGGTCGTTCGCGAATTCCTGATTAACCAACGCTAGAGACAATGGGCGCAACTACTCATGCCGGCCACCACCACGAGGTCCACTCGGATTCACATCATCACGAGCTGGGCTTCTGGCAAAAATACATCTTTTCCACCGACCACAAGGTCATTGGCATCCAGTATGGCGTGATGTCGCTGCTCTTCATGCTGTTTGGCTTCAGCCTGATGATGCTCATGCGCTGGTCGATTGCGTATCCCGACACGCCGCTGCCCGTGCTGGGCAAGGCGCTGCAACATGTCTTCGGCCCGGATGCCCTGCCCAACGGGGCGATGGGGCCTGACCTTTACAATGCCTTTGGCGCGATGCACGGCACGATCATGGTCTTCCTCGCGATCGTGCCGCTGGCCTTTGCCGCGTTTGGCAACTACGTCGTGCCCCTGCAGATCGGCGCGCCGGACATGGCATTTCCGCGCGTCAACATGGCGAGCTTCCAGTGCTTTTTCCTCGGCGGCGTCGTGATGTTTGCCAGCTTTTTCATTCCGGGAGGCGCGGCCAAGTCGGGATGGACGTCCTATTCTCCGCTCGCCACGCTGGCGGAGCGGGGAATCATGTTCAACGGCCAGACCTTCTGGTTGATCGGCATGGTGCTCCTGATTACCTCGTCGCTGCTTGGCGCCGTCAACTTCATCGCCACCATCATCCAGTTGCGCGCTCCGGGCATGACGTGGATGCGCCTGCCGTTCTTCTGCTGGGCGCAGTTCATCACGGCCTTCATCCTTCTGCTCGCGTTTCCCCCGCTCGAAGCGGCCGGCGTCATGCAGCTGATGGATAATCTGTTCGGCACCAGCTTTTTCCTGCCCAGCGGATTGATGATGGGCGGAACAACCCCCGTGCCGGTCAGCGGTGGCGGCAGCCCGCTGCTGTGGCAGCATCTCTTTTGGTTTCTCGCCCATCCCGAGGTTTACGTCTTGATTCTGCCCGCGATGGGAATCATCTCCGAAATCATCAGCAACAACACGCGCAAGCCGCTCTGGGGCTACAAGTCCCTGGTCTATTCCGTGTTCGCGGTCGGTTTCATCTCCTTCATCGTCTGGGCGCATCACATGTACCTGACGGGCATGGGCACGAAGATCAGCACGTTCTTCCAGACGACGACGATGATCATCTCGATTCCGTCGGTCATCATCCTGACCTGCCTGTTCATCTCGCTGTGGGGCGGCTCCATCCGCTTCAACACGCAGATGCTCTTCGCGCTCGCGTTTCTCCCGATGTTCGGCATCGGCGGTCTCACGGGGCTTCCGCTGGGCTTCAACTTCTCCGACCTCCACCTGCACGACACCTACTACGTCATCGCGCACTTCCATTACGTCGTGGCGCCGGGAACCATCTTCGGGTTGTTCGCGGGCATCTATCACTGGTATCCGAAAATCACCGGGCGGTTCATGAACGAGTTCTGGGGCAAGGTGCATTTCTGGCTGTCGCTCATTTTCATGAACGCCGTCTTCCAGCCCATGTTCCTCCAGGGCATGCATGGCATGATTCGCCGCATGTATAACGGCGGCGCAACCTACGCGGCGGCGGCGAACCAGGTGGGTCTGCCCCCCGAGATCATCGACCTCAACCGGTGGGTTTCGCACGGCGCGTGGTTCCTCGGCCTTGCCCAAATTCCGTTTATCATCAATTTCTTCTGGAGCATCCGTGGTGGAAAGAAAGTCACCAATGACAATCCGTGGGACGCAACGACCTTGGAATGGGACACGCCCACGCCGCCACCTCACGGCAATTTCGACAAGCCGGTGGCGATCTATCGTGGTCCCTACGAATACAGCGTGCCGGGACACGCCACGGATTTCACGATGCAGTCCATGCCGGACAAGGCCGCCAAGCATTAATCCACTCTACACATGGAAATTCCGTATAATCACGAAGCCCGGCCGGACACGGGCCTGTACAACGCGAAGGTCGGCATCTGGCTCTTCCTTGCGTCCGAAGTCATGCTCTTCGGGGCGCTCTTCTCCGCCTACATCCTGCTGCGCGTCGGGGCGGATCCCGGCACCTGGCCTCACGGGTTGCTCAACATTCCGATCGGCACTTTCAACACCGCCGTGCTCATCACCTCCAGCGTGACGGTGGTGCTGGGGTGGGCGGCCCTGCAAATGGGGAATTTCGCCGCCTACCGGAAGTATCAGGCGGTGACGATTCTTTGCGCGCTCGGGTTTCTCGGGATCAAGTCCTTCGAGTACAAGGACAAGTTTGGTCATTACGAGGTGTGGCTGAAGGAGCCGGTGACGGTCAAGCACGGCCAAAAGGAAGTGAAGACGGATCGCCTGCTCGGCCACATCGACTACAACGGCACGCATCCATATTTCTGGAAGACCGAGACGCTCGCGGCGAAGAAGGTCGAGTCGTTCAAGTTTGCGCCGGACCCGTATCACTACACAATGTCCGCGAAGGAAATGGCACATGCCAAACGGGATTCCGCCGGCATCGAGCACGCGGAGATCGAGATCAAATCCTCCCAGGTGAAACGCCTCTCGGCGTTCGTCCCGGCGCACAGCACGTTCTTCGCGATTTATTTCACGCTGACCGCGCTGCACGGCCTGCATGTGCTCGGCGGCGCCCTGGTCATCGCCTACATTTGGGGGCCGGGAGCGAAACTGTGGAAGACCAACCCGGTGCAATACACCAACCGCGTCGAGATATCCGGGCTCTTCTGGCACTTTGTCGACCTGGTCTGGATCTTCCTGTTTCCGGTCATCTATCTCCTGTAGTCCGCGACATTTTTGACAACCGCATCAACACACTATGAGCGCCGCCCATTCGCACGACGAGATTAAGAAGCATGTCCGCATTTACATCGTCATTTTTTTCGCCCTCCTGATCGGGACGGGTGTCACCGTCTGGCTCAACTCGGTGCATTTTGACAGCACGGTGCTGACCATTGCCATTGCCTTGCTGGTGGCCTGCATCAAGGCATTTCTCGTCGCCGGGTTTTTCATGCACCTGATCTCCGAGAAGAAGGCGATCTACATGATGCTGGCCGTGACCGTGTTCTTCTTCGCCGGAATGATGTACCTGACCGTCTGGTCTCGTGAGCAGCTTCCGAAAGGCGGGGAATACATCCCGACCAAGTACGTTCCCCACCCGTCGCCGATTGGCGCCTACTGATATTCCCGGCATGTCGCTGAAAGCCTTCCATATTATTTTCATCACCGCCTCCGTGCTGCTGGCATTTGGTTTCGGCGCCTGGTCGTTGGTGGGCTATTCGGACTCCGGCCGGACGGCGGATCTGGCCTTTGGCGGCGTCTCGGTTTCCATCGGCGTTGGATTGATTGTTTACGGGCGTTATTTTTTGAAAAAACTCCGGGGTATCAGCTACCTGTGATGCCGTTCAGATTTTTAACCATGTCAGCCCTGGTTACGGCGCTTGTGTCGCCATCCACGCTGCACGCCTGCGCCACCTGCTTCGGCCAGTCGGACGAGGCGATGGCCCGGGGCATGAACATGGGAATTCTGGCGCTGCTCATCTGCATCATCGGGGTTCTTTTTGGAATGGTTGGCGTTGGTATTTTTCTTGTCCGGCGCGCGGCCCGGGTCGCGGGGGTGACGCCTGCGAACGATCCCGGCGAGGTGCTGTTGCCGGTGGAGCAAACTTTGAAATAGACAAATTCATGGAAAAACTGCTTGGACTCCCGGTGCTCGCGTCGGAACACGGCGCCGAAGTGGATAAATTCATCATCTACGTTCACTACCTGATGATCGTCTTGTTCGTCGGATGGGGGGCCTACTTCCTCTACGCCATCTGGCGCTTCCGCAGCAGCCGCAATCCCAAGGCCAGCTACGCGGGGGTTACCAGCAACGTGTCGAGCTACCTGGAGCTTGCGGTCGCGGCGGTTGAAATCGTGCTCCTGGTCGGATTCGCCGTGCCCCTTTGGGCGCGCGTCGCCGACAAGTTCCCGCCGGAGAAGGAATCCCAGCTGATGCGCGTCACCGGCCAGCAATTCGCGTGGGGCGCCCGCTATCCCGGCGCCGACGGCAAGTTTGGAAAGCAGGACATCACCCTGGTGAGCTCCGCCAATCCCATGGGGTTGTATCAGCTGGACGACAAAAGGAAGGCTGAAGATCCGGAAGGGGCGGATGACATCAATCTCCCGGCGAACGCGGAAATCGCCATTCCGGTGAACAAGGACATCATTGTTTCCATCACCTCGCTCGATGTCATTCATTCCTTCAAGGTTCCCGCCTTCCGGCTGACGCAGGACGCCATTCCCGGCCTGCGCCTGCCGATCCATTTCAAGGCGACCCGGACCAACACTTATCAAATCAACTGCGCCCAGCTCTGTGGCGTCGGCCATTCCAACATGAAGGGCATCATCAAGGTGGTTTCGCAGGCCGAGTTCGACGCCTGGCTGAAGAGCAAGGCGGGCTCTGCGCCGGTCAGCTTCGAGTAGGCGGCGGCGGCTGGTTTTCAAGCCGGGTTGACGGTGGTGCGGACCGCCTTCAACCCGTTTGCTTTTCCTGAAAACCACCGACAATGGACCGGCATTGCAATCGATGAGCAACAGCTCGAAATCTCTCCAGTTCGCGGTGTGGGGGATGATGGCGCTGACCATTCTCGCCATTGTGATCGCCTATGTGCTCAAGGAACGAACGCATTCGCCGAAGGCGGTTGACGGCATCGAGCTGAACAACGCGGCTGCCGGCCGGCTGCCGGAGCTGTTTCAGGTGCCGGACTTCACCCTGACGAATCAGGCCGGCTCGGCTTTTGGCCGTGCGAACCTTTCCGGCCGGATATGGATCGCGGACATCATCTTCACCCGTTGCGCGGGGCCCTGTCCTGAAATGACCCGTCGTCTGGCGGAGTTGCAGGCCGCCCTTCCGCCGCGGCTTCCCGTGTCGCTGGTCACCCTCACCGCCGATCCGGAGTTCGACACTCCGAAAGTGTTGCAGGCCTTCGCGCGGCGCTTTGGCGCGGACCCGGGCCGCTGGCACTTTTTGACCGGGACAAAGCCACAGATCGTGGACGTGGCGGTGGCGGGGCTCAAGCTGACCGCCGTGGACAAGGAGGCGGGAAAACAGACCGACCCCAACGACCTCTTCATCCATTCGACGATCTTCGTCGTGGTTGACAAGCGCGGGCGCGCCCGGGCGGTTCTCGAGAGCGATGACCCGGCGTTGAAAGTGAAAGCTCTCCACGTCATCCACCAGTTGATGGACGAGAATTGAATCATGGAACTCTCCGATTTGCCCAGGCTCAACGCCGTGTTCAACGGCACGGCGTCGCTCTTCCTCCTCGCGGGCTACGTCTTCATCAAGCGCGGAAACCAGACGGCGCACCGCAACTGCATGGTGGGCGCGCTCGTTGCCTCCGCACTTTTTCTCGGATGCTACCTGTACTATCACTACGCGATGAAGAAGGTGTACGGCGAGGCGCACACCAGCTTCCTCAAGCCCGAATGGTTCCGGCCCATCTACCTCTTCATCCTGTTCACCCATCTGATCTGCGCCATCGCCATCGTGCCGATGGTCCTCCTGACGGTGAACCGCGCGTTCAAGGCGCGCTTCGAACTGCACAAGAAGATCGCGCGCTGGACCTGGCCGGTGTGGATGTACGTCTCCGTCACCGGCGTGCTGATCTACTTCCTGCTCTACGAAATTTTCCCGCAGCGCTGACCCTGCCGGTTCTTCCGGCGCGCCCGTTTTCTGTCGCAAACTTCCGGCGCCCGATCTTGAATGACCGGCGTCCGCCCCGGGACGACATCTCATGGAAAAGCCGCCTGTCCTCAACAAGACGGTTGACGCAGCAGCCATCCAGGCCATCGAACGGCCTCATCCGCGGTTGCTCACGTATTACGCGCTCTGCTGCCTCGCCGCGCTGCCGCTGTTTCCGATCCTGATCCTCCCGCATTACTTCCGCTACCACACGATGCGCTATCGCTTCGACGACGAGGGAGTGTCGATGCGCTGGGGAATTCTCTTCCGCCGCGAAGTCATCTTGAACTACTCGCGCATCCAGGACATCCACCTCCAGTCCAACGTGGTCGAGCGCTGGTTCGGGCTGGGGCGCGTCCTCATCCAGACCGCGAGTGGAAGCTCCAACGCGGAGATGACCATTGAAGGGCTGCTGGAGTTCGAGGCGGTGCGGGATTTCCTCTACGCCAAAATGCGTGGCGTGAAGGAGAAGGCCGGCCCGCCGGCGGAGGATCGCAGCGCGGCCGGCGCGGGCTCCTTGGCTGAGGTGGTGGCGACATTGCGCGCGGTCGGCGACGAGGTGCGGGCGTTGCGGGAAACCATTGAACGCCGGGATGCCGGCGGGCCGCGCGCGTGAGCATGGAACGGCTCAAGTCCCAGCTGCTCGGCTGGCTCAAGGTTCCCGCCGAGCCGGAGGCTCCCGCCGGCTCCCCCGGATCGGTGAAGGTCTTCCGCGCGGCTCCCAATTTCTACAAGCTGAAGCTCTGCCTCTGGGCGCTGCGTCAGGCATCAGGTCTTCTGGGCATCATCATTTTCCTGGTCTTCTGGAGCTCGGCCATGGGGCGCCACGCTCCGAACGGGATGAAGATTGCCGTCGGAGTGGTCGAGCTCCTCGGCATCCTCGGCTTCCTGATCCAGCTGCCGGTGTCGTATCTGCTCGTGCGCCTCGATTACGAAATGCGCTGGTACATCGTCACCGACCGCAGCCTGCGCATTCGCAGCGGGGTGTTGAGCGTGCGTGAAACCACCCTCACCTTTGCCAACATCCAGCAAATCGCCGTGGGGCAGGGGCCGCTGCAACGCGGGCTCGGCATCTACGATCTCGAAGTCACCACTGCCGGCGGCGGCGCGGGAGGCGGCGCGCATCACGGGCAATCCGGCCAGTCGGATTCGATGCACCGCGGTTTCTTCCACGGCATCGCCAACGCGCCGGAAGTTCGCGCGCTGATCGTCGAGCGCTTGCGCCAGTTTCGCGATGCCGGACTCGGAGATCCCGATGAGCCCGTCCATGCCGTGGCGCCGCTCCGGCACGCGGGAGGCGACTTGCTCCAGGCCGCGGCGGAGAACCTTCTGGCCGAGGTGAAGCAGCTGCGCGCCGTGATCGGAAAAAGTTAGGGAAGCACTGATTCAACCACGAATGGACACGAATAACCTGAGCCAACAGCCTGTTTCCATTGGTGTTCATTCGTCGTTGAAATGAATGGTTCAGCGTTCCCTTAGCCGGAACGATGCCGTTGGATTTTCGATCCAGTGACGGATCGTCCCGGTAGGACAGCGCTTCCAGCCTGTCCTGAAGTTCTCCAACGCAAACCCCAAACGGTTTGA
>JBDHQG010000079.1:0-10885 GCA_039806925.1 Limisphaerales bacterium | reverse complement strand
CCGCTACGTCTTGTCGCCGGCGCTGGCGCTGATCGCGGCGGCGAGATTGGTGGAAGTTCCGGTGGAAGTTCCGGTGGAAGTTCCGGTGGAAGCTCGGGTGGAAGGGACGAGGAACGCTCCGACCGGCAACTGCCGTGCGACCCCGGCTCCGGGATTTGCACCTCAGGCGGCTTGTCGTCCATCATGGTGGGAATGTTACCTGTTTCCGCACCAGCCGGCAACGCTCATCCTGCACAGTGCCGAAGCACGTCGACAATTCAGTCGGAAGACTTTGCCACCGCACGACGCGGCGATAATTACAACCGCCAAGCTGCTAACCCACGCTCAAAAATCTTTTGCCGCTCTCTTTGGCGCATCGAGCTTGAACTGCTCTGCCGCACGCTGTGTTGTCAGGTCGAGCAAAACTATGGTTTCCCATTGCTCACCGCCATAGGCAGCAGCGGGTGCCAAGATTGTTCCGTAGCATCGCTCGCTGCCTCCTGTCTTTGCAGACAACTTTAACGTCCCCTGCGTCCAGGTGTCATTTTTCTGCAACGGGGCAAACCGGCTCTCAAAGATTTTGAATATCTCGTCGCGGTTTTCATTGAACTCCAGATCAATACGGTAAAGTTGATCCTTGAAGAATTCACAATTCACATACCGCAACCGAAATGGCCCCAGCCGCACCAGCTCACCCCGGCTGATCGAAATCTTTTTCACTCCTGTCACTTCGCTGTTTTCAGTCACCGTGTAGTCCGAGGTGAGTGACTTCAAACTCATGCCCATCGTCAGCGATTTGAAACCATTCGCCGCTATTTCCTTGGCCGCTTCCTTCGCTCTGTCCTGCTTGTATTGCTCCGCCTCCTGCACAATAGAATTGTCCATGAGAACGACTGAATCCCATTCTTCCCCGCCGTATGCGCCGCCCGGAGCAAGGATCGTCACGTAGAATTTGTTGTCGCCGGCCGATTTCCCCGTCAGTTTTTCGCTGCCGCGCGTCCAGGAATCGTTCTTTTGCAGCACACCAAATCTTTCCTGAACGGCCTTAAAAACTTCCTTCCGGTTCTCCTCGAACCTTAGGTCAATGCGGTAGAGCCGACCATTGAAGAACTCGCAGCCCACCGAGCGCAACGGATAGTAGCCAATTGCCAGTAAGTCGCCCCGGCTGATGGTGATTTTTTTGATCCCCGTTGCCTCGTTGTTCTCGGATACGACGTATGAAGAGCTCGGCAGCACATCCAATTGCATCCCCATCGTCAACGACTTGAACCCATTGGTGGAAAAATCCTTCGCTGCGCGCGCCGGCTCTGTATCGGCATATTCGCGGGCCTTTTGGTTGGCCGCCTGCTCGTAGATGATTACGGCGTCCCATGCGCCATAGCTTGGGGCGACAATGGCAGCGTATGTCTTCTCTCCCATCCAGCACTTCGCCTTCAACGCTTCCGTGCCCCGCGTCCAACTGCTGTTGTCGAAGGGCTCTCCGTAGTTGATTTTCAACGCTTCGTAAATCTCGTTCTGAAAGCTAGAAAAGCGAATATCAATGCGGAACAGTCTTCCCTCAAAAAACTGAAGCCCCAGACTGTCCGTGGCAAATTCGCCAATCCGGTTCACAGCCGTCCCGGAGTAGAAGAGCGTGTCCGTGTTCGCTCCTTCGTTGCGGCTCACCCGCGTCGGTTCAAGAACCGCCCTCGCTTCGTTCACCGTCATGCCAAAGTGAAAGTCCTTGAATCCATTTTTCTCATCCAACGCTTTTGAAACTGGCGGTGGAACATATGCTGGGGCAGCCGCTGGCGTGTAGCCACCTCCGCCCGAGGAACCGCTTCCGCTATAGGTTGAGGATGTCGAGCTGCCCGAACCGCTGCCCGAGCCGAACATCGCGATCAGGATGACAATCCCCACGATAATTCCCACGACCCAAAGTATTGCTCGATTCCCGCCACTGTCTTTCGGCGTCGGGGCAGAAGACAACTGCGGTGGCGGGATTGGCGGAGGGGCTTGCGGCGGAAGTTCCGGTGGAATCGCGGAGGACCGTTCCGATGCTCTGCTTGATGCTGGAGCGCCGGTAGGAATCTGGACTTCGGGTGCCTTGTCAAACGTATCCATAAGCAGGCAGTCTGTCGTCCGCCATGTCGCGAAGTCTATCGCCGCCATTCCTCCGACGGCAATGTTGATTCTTTGCCGAATTCATTTCCTGGGACAGTCACACGTGCTTCGAGAACATTATGAACAGGTTTGGAGAGAACGCTCGCTACTGCTGCTTCGCTGCCGCGGATTCCGCATCCTGCTCGCGCATCATCTGCTGTCGCTGGAGCGCGAGACGATATTGGGTGTCGGTGTCCGTGATGCGCCGGAAATGTTCCAGGACCGGCGCCCGCATTCCGAAGCTGCCAAGGCCAACCTTGTCGTCGTCGGTTTGTTGACGCACCGCTTCCGGCTTCGGGCGCATCATCAATGTTTTGCCATGACGAATCCCCGGCGAATCCGGACGATTGAGATGACCAGCCAGCGCCAGCATCCGGGCGTTCGCCGCGATGGTTCGCTCCATATCGGCGAGTATCGATTCGGTTGATTCGCCCTCATCTTCCATGGGGCGCAACCCAGCCAACCGGGCGACATCCTTCCAACCACGCTCCCGGCCGATTCGCATCAACGTTCGTTCCAGATCATCGAAGTCCTTCTCCGCTTCCACCACGGCGCCGATCCGCGTTTCCGGGAACAGCACGCCAGCGCGAAAACCGTCGCCGCGTTCGCGCACGTTGAAGAACAACGCCTCAAACAGCTTTACCACCTCGGCGTCCAGTTCGAGCTGGAGAGCCATTCCCTCCAGCGAAATATCCCGGGCGCAGAGAAATCCTTGGAGCACCTGGCGCGTGTTCTTGCAGCTGGGCGATGCCTTCAGCGCGTGTGCCTGAGCCATTTGCTCGTCGTGGTTTCCTTCTAGGTAACGGTAGGCGCGCCGGATACTTGGATCACGGAGAGAGGGCGGCAGTGGCTCCGCGGAAGCATGATGCGTCATGGCCACGCGCCAACCCCATTGACGGTCATTCATCGCCTCCGCCCACCGGGTGTGCGCTGCCATCGGCGGGTTCTTTGACTTGCGCCCGTGGAGCGGCAGATTGCAGCGGTAGGCTACGGAGTCTGCCGGGAGCAGACGGAAAGTTTCGCGGACGGCGCTCGTATTCATAATGTCCTGCCGCCCGGCGCGCTGGCCCGGCGGATTGGAACCAGAATACGACAACCGCGTCGAAATATCACGCGGGGAGTGAAGCAGAACGGGGATGACGATTCTGCGCCCAGCTCAGGTGTTGGCCGGGAAGGCTCAAAGCATTTGGCAGCGAGGTCAGAAGCAAGAAAGGCGGGCTTAGCAACGGGCTCGCGATTTATTTGGCAATCAACGTCGTCCCGGCCAGATATTCTCGAAAGTGATCATCACCAGGACGGCTTCGGTAGCGGCGGCAGCTTCGACGCTTCCCAAGGAGGCTGGCGTGGGGTCGTAGGCGGATGCTGGCCAACGTCAATCGTATGGGATGCCTTCACGCCGATGGGGTTGATTTCGTAGATTTCGGAGGTAACCGGCGTTGGGAACACCTTTCCAGGAAAGAACGGGGTGAGTTCATCCGCGGTCGGCATTGCGTGTTCATCCGCTCCGGTGGCCGCCGCCCAGGCGATCTTCGCCCGGTCAATCGCTGCCAGGTTCGCCTGAATTGCCGGTTCGTCGATAACGCCCACCTTGATCGTCAGGACAAGCAAGCAGATCACACAACCTGCAACCAGATACCCCGCCACCAAGGCGAAACCCGCGCGGCCACTTCCCGCCAAACGCCCATCGCTGCGTTTGATCCTGCGCCGGGCGGTGTGACCCAGTGGAATCGCCAGCAGTCCCGCGAATGTGGCAAATCCTGCCAAGGGCATGAGGATTTCAAACGGGATGGCTCCCATTACCGGGAGTACCAGGAATCCAAGACAGCCGCAGAACATGCCAAGGTTGGCCTGCCATACGGCCCGTTTGGCGCCGCGACTTCGAAAGGAGAAGTGGATGAAGAAGTAAGACAACGGCACCCAGAACATCGCGAAGATGATCCAATCCAGCGTGCTCCAAGGGGTCGCGGTTCGTTCCGGGTGTTGTGCGCGAGTGTCGGACACATTCCTTTGCTCGCTGGCAAAAGCGTCAGCGCGTTCCCCACTTGGTAGGCTCGGACCAGCAAATGAACCGTCAGGCTGCTGTTTCCAAAGTTCGTAGCTGCCCGGCCCCATCAGCGACTGAATGGCCGCATCAATTTCACCATTAGTCAGCGGGCGGCTGTTCGTCTGTGCGCTTGTCCCAGTCGCAGTCAGAAGACAGGCAACCAGAAAAAACAACATCCGAAACGGGCAACCAAGGCGACGGATGGAATTGGCTGATGTCGGCACAGTGATCGTGGGATGTTGAGATGTCACCGCATCGTGAACTCCGTGCGACACTGCGGGCAGCGAAGCTGGCTTCCAACCCGGCTGATCTCCGCCCGAAGTTTCTGCTCGCATTTCGGGCAGACCACCAGCAGTTGCTGCTCGCCGCTGCCGGCACTTGCTGCGCTTGGCGAGTATGCCGGCTGATTGCCCACAACGGTTGCCTTGGCACAGCCGTGAAGAAATTGCCCCACCCACATTCCGGCAAAGATGGGCAGGATTGACGGCCAGCCCTTCACACCGCCATCGATCAGCTTCCACGTCACGAAGGCGCCCACGATTCCGCCGATGATAATGAAAATCACACCAGAAGAACTGTTCTCGATGGTGGGGCGTTTGAACATGCCCTCGCCAGCAGAGCCATAGCGGGCGTTGGCAAAATCTTGAAACATGCCGTCCATCCAACGGTTGAAATCCTGAAATGCCTGCGGGTAATCGCCGGCGGCGCTGGCGGCCTTGGCGGAATACTGCTCGGCGCGTTGTTGGGCTTCAGCATTCGCCACCTCGCGTCGCGCTTGATCATAGGCAGCGCGGGCTTCCGCATTGGCGAGGACATAGAACGCTTCATTGATCGCGAGCATCCGGTCGTGCGAGCCGCCCAGGTCTGGGTGATTCTCAAGCGCCAGCTTGCGGTAGGCTTTCTTGATCTCGTCGACGGTGGCCGAAGGAGTCACCTGAAGAATCTGATAATAATCTGCCAGTTTCATATTTCCGAGGCCCAGCAAGCACGCCCCATTGAGGCGTGTCTTGTCCGGCAGCCCTGCTGTCACGTATCGAGACACTATTGGCGCTGCTGGGGCTGCCCTAGTTCACTAAGCCTCGACCATGCCACTTTACGCCCCAATAGGGCGTGGTCGGATTTAAGCGGGTCACGCCTCAATAGGGCGTGGCAAGATCTCACGCTGAGAAACGATCGTTGAAACAACTGGGTGACGCCGTCCGCCGAGCGCGGGTCGCACGAAAACTCACGCAGGAGAAGCTGGCAGAAAAATGTTCGCTGAATCCGCGAACGATTCAGAAAATTGAGGCGGGCGACATCGCCATCCTGGTTTCAACGTTGGTCAGACTTCAGGCCGCTCTTGGCTGCAACTGGACCGACCTCCTCGGTCCCGAAGCCAAACGCGGCGCGTAACCTTTGATTTTGGCAGCCGGCTTGGCACTCTTCCCGGGTGCTTCCATTGCAGCCACCAGGTTCGCATTGCCTCCCTGCCGCGGATCGGCGGTTTGCGCTGCTGCTTTCAACCATTCTCATGCTGAGCCTAATTGGGCTTTTCACCGGCTGCCGAACCGCCGTTCCACGCCCACCAGATGGAGTTGTGAAATCCGAGCTAAAAGTGAAGCTGACCGCAAAAGAGGTCCCCGTGGATTTCTATCTGCCGCAGGGCTTGCGGACAGCGCCGGTGGTCGCGCACGGCTTCTCGCGCAGCCGATTAAACATGGCGGGCTGGGGAGGGTTGCTAGCCTCGAACGGATTCATCGTCGCGATTCCCGACCTCCCGGCTTGGTCCGACCACGAACGAAACGGCCAGGCCATTCGCGAACTGCTCGACCGCATCAATTCGAAAACACTGGTTACCGATCCAACGCCCAACGGGGATGCGGCGCTCATGGGATTCTCGATGGGTGGGCTATGCACCCTGCTGGCTGCCTCGACCAACGGTCAGGTGCGCTGCTGGCTCGGGTTGGACCCGGTGGATGCCGGTCAGAAAGGAGCCGAAGCGGCGAAGGGTTTGCACATCCCCTGTGCGGTGATTCAGGCGGAACCGAGCCGCTGCAACGCGGATGGTAACGCGAAGCAAATGGTCGCCAGCCTGTCTGGTCCCCTGTTTGCCCTGAGGGTGCGAGGCGCCACGCACACGGACCCGGAACAGCCCACCGATTGGCTGGCGGAACTCGTCTGTGGCAAGGCAGACCCAGACCGACGCGCCATCTTCGAGCGTTATACCATTGCGGTGCTGAAATCCGTTTTCTTCAGCGACGCGCCCGCCCTGGCCACGTTGGCAGCGGCGACCAACGATGCCGGGATAACGGTTTTGTTGTCTCGTGCGATCAAGGATTTCGCTCCTTGACGGTGGTGCCCAAGCGAGCTGATTCATTCCTCCATCATGCCGGCCCAAACCCAGCCCCCCGCCAAGCAGTTTGCAGAGAGCCTTTCGGGGCTGATCGAGCGCGTCACCTTCTTCAACGAGGAGAACGGCTGGGCGGTGCTCAAGGTTAAAGCCAAGGGCCATCGTGACCAGGTGACGGTGATCGGCTCGCTCCCATCTGTCAGCCCCGGTGAGTGGGTGACGGCAGAAGGACGCTGGATTCAGGACCGGGAGTTCGGCCTGCAGTTCAAGGCGGAGATGCTGAACAGCACGGCGCCAACGACCAATGAAGGCATTGAGAAATATCTCGGCAGCGGCATGGTCAAAGGCATCGGGCCGATCTACGCCAAGAAGCTGGTGGCGAAGTTCGGGGAGCAAATCTTTGAAATCATCGAATCCCAGTCGGCCCGGTTGGAGGATGTGGACGGCATCGGCCCCAAGCGGCGGAAGCGAATCAAGGATGCGTGGGCGGAACAAAAGGTCATCCGCCAGATCATGGTGTTCCTGCACAGCCAGGGCGTGAGCACCAGCCGGGCGGTGCGCATCTACAAGACCTACGGCGAGGATGCCGTTGCCAAGGTGCAGGCCAATCCCTACGCGCTGGCCAAGGACATTCACGGCATTGGCTTCAAGACCGCTGACCAGATAGCCCAGAAGATCGGTATCCCACACGACTCGTTGATCCGGGCGTGCGCCAGCCTGAGCCATGTGCTGTTGGAAGCGACTGGCAACGGCCATTGCGCCCTCCCGGTGGAGTTTCTGAAGGACGAGGCCGGCAAGCTCCTGCTTGTGGACGAGAAGGTTGTCACTGCGGCGCTGGAGAAGACGCACGCCGACCGCGACCTCGTGACTGAGAAGGTCAACGATCAAGACCTGGTGTTCCTGCCATCCTTGAAACGCGCCGAGGAAGGGATCGCCGCCCGGATAAAGAATCTCTGCGGCATGCCGTCTTCATATCCGTCCATTGATTTCGACAAAGCGGTCGAGTGGTGCCAAGGCAAGACCGGTAAGGAACTCGCGCCCAGCCAGCGGGAGGCGCTCAAGCAGGCGATCTCCACCCGGGCGCTCGTCATCACGGGCGGGCCTGGTGTCGGCAAGACGACCCTGGTCAACGCCATCCTGAAGATTCTGACCGCCAAGAAGGTTCGTTGCCTGCTGTGTGCGCCGACCGGCCGGGCCGCCAAGCGGATGTCCGAGGCGACTGGGCTGGAAGCCAAGACGATTCACCGGTTGCTCGAAGTCCAGCCGGCCACGGGAACCTTCACCCGGAACGACGGCAACCCGCTCGAATGTGATCTCCTTGTCGTGGACGAAATGTCGATGGTGGATGTGCCGCTGATGAATCATCTGCTGCGGGCGCTCCCGGTCAGCGGCAGCCTGCTGCTCGTGGGCGACGTAGATCAGTTGCCCTCCGTGGGGCCGGGCATGGTGCTGCGGAACATCATCGACAGCGGCGTGGTGCCGGTCGTGCGGTTGACTGAGGTGTTCCGCCAGGCGGCGCACAGCCGGATCATCACGAACGCGCACCGGATCAATGAAGGCCAGATGCCGGAGTTTGCGGCCAAGGGTGGCGAGTCGGATTTCTTCTTTGTTGATCGGGAGGAGCCGGAGCGCATCGCTGACACGCTGGTCGATATGGTGAAGAACCGGATGCCAGGGAAGTTCCGGCTCGATCCGATCCGCGACATCCAGGTGCTTTGTCCGATGAACCGGGGCTCACTTGGCATCCGTGAATTAAACCTTCGCCTCCAGACCGAACTTAACCCGGCCAAACCGGAGGAGCCGTCCGTGGAGAAGTTCGGCTGGCAGTTTCGCATCCGGGACAAAGTGATCCAGACCGAGAACGACTACGACAAGGACGTGTTCAACGGGGACATCGGCCAGATTGTGAAGATTGATCCCGTTGAGCGCGAGGTCGCGATCCGGTTCGATCAGCGGGAGGTCCTTTACGATTTCGGTGAACTCGATGAGATCGCGCTCGCCTACGCCATCACCATTCACAAGTCGCAGGGATCGGAATTCCCGGCGATCGTCACGCCGTTGGCGATGCAGCAATACCTGTTACTCCAACGCAACCTCGTTTACACCGGCATCACGCGGGGCAAAAAGCTGGTCGTGCTGATCGGGCAACGGAAGGCGTTGGCGATGGCGGTGAGGAACAACAAGACGGAGAGCCGGTTTACGGGGTTGCTGGCAAGGCTAACTGCGCCGGCCTAGTGCCCGCCGGTGACTGTGTATCCCGCCCGGCGCAAGTCCTCCGCCAGATCAATTTCCATCTGCGTTGCGGCCTCGAACGGCATCGGGTTCAGGTGCGCGTAGAGTTCCGGCAGCAGGCGGATACCGTAGCGTGTCACCACGGCTGCGGCTTTGATGCCGGCTTTGTGATTCGCGAAGCGTTCTTCCGGCGTCAGCCCGGTCATGCCGACGTAGACGCACAGCTTCTTGCGATCGCGTCCCGGGTTCTCGGCCCGCACCTTTCGGAGTTTGGCAACGGCGGGATCTAGCAATACTACGTAAACGCTGTGGTGATCTGCTGGCTGTCGTTTGGGTCGAAGTTGCTTGAGCGTCCGGCGTTTCATCTAAACTGCTGGCGGTTGTTCAATTTAGAGCGCATGAAACGCTTTCAGAAATGAATCCCGTTTCCGTTCGAACTTAATCCCGCCAGCAGCGTCCAGCTTCTTCCTCAGTGTCGTAAATGCCGGAATGACGTAGCCCCAGTTCGAGTTCTTGGCAAAATACACAACAAACTGCACACAACTTCCCTTCCACCTGTTTTCCACCTCCGTGTGCTCATCCTGGGCTTCAATCGTCTTGATTTGGATTCGGTAATAATTGGGACCGTCCGAAACCAGCAGGTCTGTCTTGTGACCGTGATCAAGCAGAGGAACGAAGACCTGCCAGCCATCCTCCATGAACCAGGTGGCACACAGGGTTTCAAATGAACAATTCCGCATGACCTTTGCCGCGGCCTCGGTGTTCGGTGTTTTACGTGTTGGCATAGTCGATTCTCAGGAATAATTGATAGCAGTGCAGATGGTGTCTCAGGCAGGGGGCCGGCTTGGATCGCCGTCTCCATTCTGAAGGACCACTTCAGCCACCGGTAACTCCCATTCCGGCACCCGACAGCGATCCTGAAACTCCTTCTCCGATTGGTCGGCCGTCCGACGCAACATGGCGACGACCCGACGCTCCTGAACCGCCGGCAGACGTGGAGTCCAGGTTGCTGCCCCTTTGCGCGAGAGCCGGGCGACGCATACTCCGGAACCGTCGTGCAGTCCCAGTCCACCATTGCCGACCGGTCCCATTTGCAGGCGGTCACCTGTGTTGAGTCGGGCCAGGGCCTGATGGACCGGATGGGCTGCCTCGAACTGTGCCGGGAATCCAAGATGGATGTCCTCCAGGGACAGCATCGTGTAGTTGGACCTGCCGTTGGCGGTATTCGCGGTCTGACCAGCAAACTCTCGACGCAAGACAGCGGGGCCGGTCAGCGAATCGGGCAAGGACGGTCGCACGTCAGCCCGGTTGAAAATGCCCAGCGTCTTCCGGGCACGGGTCATGCCCACATAGAATGCCCGGCGGACCTCTTCAAGTTTCTCGCGTGGCTGGACCTGGGGCCAGGCGCCGATGAGCAGCACATGGTCGTGCTCCGTGCCCTTGGCGGAATGCACGGTGCTCAACAGGATGCCCTCACCGTAACTGAAATCGCGGCGATCCTCGGCGCAGGTCTCATACAGAAACTCGACGAACTCCTGCACCGGCAGTTCGGCGTCATCGGATTCGCTGTGCCAGGCGTCAATCACGCGGGTCAGATAGGCGGTCCATGGAGTCGGCGGAACGCTCACAAACAAGCCTGCGACCATGCGACCGAGATCGGAGGCTCGAAGCAGCGAAGACCGTTTATCCGACAGATGCTTCAGCACGAGCTGGCTCTCCCGGATTTGATGGAGCGGTGGCATGGTGGCCCGTGAAGCAAACCACCGAACGGGAATGCCTTCCCGTTCCGCCAGCGAGCGGACGTGCGCCAACTCGCGGTGTGTGGCTGACAGAACAGCGATGGCTGACCAATCAGCCACCCCCAAGGTGCGTAGCCGGCGCACCTCGGTCAGCACCGCTTCAGCCTGGGCCACCTGATTCGCCACCTCGATCACCTGCACTTTGCCTCCGGTCAGCCCATCCTTGCGGCCAAAGTCGCCTCCACTCGGTGACCGTGCCCGCTGCCGGTCAATCCGGATTGGGTGATCTGTTTTCATGCGGTCCGTGTTGGCGGAAATCAGCTGGTTGGACGCGTCGATGATGTGGCGCGTCGAGCGGTAGTTCTCGACGAGGTAATGAACCTCCGCCCCGTAGTCCTGCTGGAACCGGCGGATGAATTC
>JBDHQG010000078.1:0-10888 GCA_039806925.1 Limisphaerales bacterium | reverse complement strand
CAGGGACTGAAGTTCAACCACGGCAACCTCGCCTGCCTGAGCTGCCACAACGCGCAGAACTACGACACCTTGCGACTCGCAACGGGGAAGCCCGTCGAGTTTGCCAACGTGATGAACCTTTGCGCGCAATGTCACGGCACCGCGATGCGCGATTACGAACGCGGTTCGCACGGCGGCATGAACGGTTACTGGGATCTCACCAAAGGCCCGCGCACCCGGAACAATTGCGTGAACTGCCACGACCCGCATTCGCCGAAGTATCCGCAGGCGATGCCGGTTTTCGCGCCACGCGACCGCCTCGCCATCCCGCCGAAAGGAGCTCACTGATGGACGCGATTCGCCTGCCAGCACACTGGATGTTCCGGGTGGAACGGGCCACCGGCCCGTTCTCGGCGGCAACTTGCCGCCGAGCCGAACGCACCGAATTGTTCTCAGCCGCGATCATCTCTTGTGCGCACGACAGTCGGGCGGGTCGCCCGACTGAACAGGCCGGTGGCCTGTTCCACCCAGAGCCAGTTCCCAGCGTCCGGAGAAATCCGTTCCATTTCCGGGGAGGCATCGATGAGTAGCTCATCCACATCGGAACAAATCCAAGGCTTCACCCGACGCGACGCGCTCAAGGGAATCGGCGCCACGCTCGGCCTCGCCGCCTACGCGAAAGCGCTCGCGCCGCTCACGGAATGGAAACCGTTCGAGTCGGTCGATGAATTCCTCCAAAAGCATTACAAGGAACTTTCGCCGGTGGACTTGAACATCGTCCTTCGCCGCATCGAGCAGGACACGAAGAAAAATTACGGCGCGGACGTGACCGTCGCCGATCCGAAACCGCAGCCTGGCGTGAAGTTCGGTTACGCGTTAAATCTCTCCATCTGCATCGGCTGCCGCAAATGCGCCGAGGCGTGCCATCACGAGAACAACCACGATCGTCCGTCGAGCCAGAGCTACATCCGCGTGCTGGAAATGTCCAAGGGCTCGCTGGACATGGAGAAAGGCAACGCGCACTACAATCATCCCGTGCCGCAGCCGGACAAGTTTTACATGCCCGTGCAATGCCAGCAGTGCGACAACCCGCCCTGCGTCAGCGTCTGCCCGGTCGAGGCGACGTGGAAGGAGCCGGATGGCATCGTGGTCGTCGATTACAACTGGTGCATCGGCTGCCGTTACTGCGAAGCCGCGTGCCCGTATCACGCGCGTCGCTTCAACTGGACCAAGCCGCAGATTCCCGCGAACGAGATCAACCCGAACCAAAGTTATCTCAGCAATCGCATCCGGCCGCAGGGCGTGATGGAGAAATGCACCTTCTGCCTGCATCGCACACGCGAAGGCCGGCTGCCTGCGTGCCTCGAAGCGTGCCCGACCGGCGCGCGCGTCTTCGGCAATCTGCTCGATCCGAAGTCCGAGATTCGCTGGGTGCTGGAAAACAAACGCGTCTTCGTGCTCAAGGAAGACCTGGGCACCAAGCCGCAGTTCTTCTACTTCTTCGATGAATAGCTCCGCCACCAACGCCGCCGCGCCCGGTTCGCCAGACTTGTCCGGCCACACGCAAACCTACCCGCGCTTCCTCGCCCGCGTGCTGTGGGAGGCGTTCGACGGAAGCTGGAAGTTCTATGTCTGGATGATCTTCCTGACCGCCGTGTTCCTCGTGGGCGCGAACGCGTGGGCCGTGCAGGTCCGTGACGGCATGGGCGTCACCGCGCTGAACGATCACGTCTCGTGGGGGCTCTACATCGCGAACTTCACCTTCCTCGTCGGCCTCGCCGCCGGCGGCGTGATGATGGTCATTCCCGCCTACCTGTATCACGACGAGGAGATGCACGACATCGTCATCATCGGCGAGTTGCTCGCCATCGCGGCGCTCTTCATGGCGCTGTTCTTCGTGGTGGTGGACCTCGGACGGCCGGATCGCTTCTGGCACCTGCTGCCGGGTCTCGGGCGGTTCAACTTCCCGCTCTCGATGCTGACGTGGGACGTCATCGTGCTGAACGGCTACCTGCTCATCAACCTGCACATCTGCGGCTACCTGCTCTACATGCGGTTTCTCGGCCGCAAACCGAACCCGAAGTTCTACGTGCCGCTCGTGTTCCTCTCGATCTTGTGGGCCGTGTCGATTCACACCGTCACCGCATTTCTCTACTGCGGCCTCGGCGGACGTCCCTTCTGGAACACCGCCCTACTCGCGCCGCGTTTTCTCGCCAGCGCGTTCGTCAGCGGACCGGCGTTCATCATCCTCGCGCTGCAACTCATCCGGCGCATCGGCGGCATTCAGTTCGGAGACGGCCCGATCAAGACGCTGCTGAACATCATGCGCGTCACCATCCTCATCAACCTGCTGATGGTCGGCTCGGAAGTGTTCGTGGAATTCTACACCGGCGGCAGCCACACCGGCGCGGCACGTTACCTCTACTTCGGCCTGCACGGCCACAACGCGCTCGTGCCGTGGATCTGGAGCTCCGTCGCCATGACCATCATCGCCGCGCTGCTGATGCTCAACCCAAACGTCCTCGCCCGCCGCTGGATGCTGAATGCCGCCTGCGTGCTCGCGTTCATCGGCATCTGGATCGAAAAGGGCATGGGCCTGATCATCCCCGGCTTCGTTCCCTCCACGCTGCACGAGATCGTCGAGTACCTGCCCAATCTGCTCGAATGGAAAATCATGGCCGGCATCTGGGCGTTCGGCCTGATCATCTACACCGTGGCGTTGAAAGCGACGATCAGCGTGTTCCAGAAAGCGCGCTGAGTTTCCATCCGCTGCGTCCCACCTGAAAATCCGTGCGTGACGCCGGGCCTTCGTGGTTTACTCGCGCCGTTGTCCATGAAACTGAAAGGCATCAACGCGCTCCTCACTGGCGGCAGCCAGGGACTTGGCAAGGCCATCGCCGAACAATTCCTCGCGGAAGGCGCAAACGTCGTTCTCTGCGCCCGCAACGAGAAGGAGTTGAACGCCACGCGCACGGAACTCGCCGAGAAGTTTCCCGCGCAGAAGATCCTGTCGAAGGCTTGTGACGTCTCGAACGAATCACAGGTCAACGAACTCGTCGCGTTCGCGCTCCGCGAACTCGGCTCCGTCAACGCCCTCGTCCTCAACGCCGGTGTTTACGGTCCGATGGGCCCGACCGAGTCCGTCGATCTCAACGAATGGCGGCGCGCCATCGACATCAATCTCTTCGGTGTGCTCCTGCCCTGCCGCGCGCTGATTCCGCATTTCAAGAAAGCCGGTCGCGGCAAGATCGTCGAGCGCGGCGGCGGCGGCGCGACGAATCCGCTGCCGAACATCAGCTCCTACGCCGCCAGCAAGGCCGCGGTCGTGCGCCTCATGGAAACGCTCGCCGAGGAACTTCGGCCGCATCACGTCGATGTGAACGCCATCGCCCCCGGCGCGCTGGCCACGCGGCTCGTCGATGAAGTGCTCGCCGCCGGCCCGGACAAAGTGGGCGCGGCGTTCTTCGAGAAGAACAAGCAGTGGAAGGAAAAAGGCGCGACGCCGCTCGAACTTGGCGCGAAGCTCGCCGTCTATCTCGCCAGCGCGGAAAGCAACGGCATCACTGGCAAGCTCATCAGCGCGCAGTGGGATCCGTGGACCAAGCTCGCCGGGCACCGCGACGAACTCGCGAAGTCCGACATCTACTGCCTGCGTCGCATCGTGCCTGAAGATCGCGGGAAGAAGTGGTCATAGCACGAATCAGGTGCGATTGGAAATGGCGGGCAACTCAGCTGGAGGTATGGACTGCGGAAACCTGTTTCCGCTTTGGCTGCACGGTGAGTGGATCCAAGCGCGTTGGATGGACGGAAGGCGCAGCCAAAGCGGAGTCCTGCCTCCGCAGTCCATACCTCTTCGCCTCCTTCACCGCCATGTCCGAACGCACCCGCGCGAATCTGCGAGATTGAAATGCGGTGGAAGACAGCTAAAAATGATTCATCGAATATGACCACTCTCGAGATCAAGGCCTTCGCCGACAAGCAGCCGTTCAAACCGTTCCGAATCCATCTCAGCGACGGTCGTTCCTTCGATATTCGTCACCCCGACTTTATCTGGGTGTTGAAGACCCGGGTCGAGATTGGCCTCGCCGACGACCCAAACAGCGCCGTCCCTGATCGAGCCGAGCATTGTTCCCTGCTGCACATCGTCAGCGTCGAGGAGCTTCAAGCCGCTTGACGCGCTGGCCGCATGTCTCCCTCCACTCCACGCATCGCGCTCATCGGCTGCGGCCTCGTCGGCCAGAAACGCCTCAATCTCCTGCCGCCCGGCAGCGTCACTGTGACGTGCGACCTCGACATTGATCGCGCCAAGAAACTCGCCGCGCAATCGCCCGGCTGCGTCGCCACCGATTCCGTCACGCAGACCGTCACCTCGCCGAACGTGGACGTGGTGATGATCGCGACCATCAACGCCTCGCTCGCCCCGCTCGCCATCAAGGCCGCCGAAAACGGCAAGCACGTGCTCATCGAAAAGCCCGGCGCGATCTCGCTGAAGGAACTCGAAACGCTCGAAGCCACCGCGGCGAAGACCGGCGCGCTCGTTCGCGTCGGCTACAACCATCGCTATCATCCTGCCTGCCTCAAGGCGCTGGAGCTTTTCCGCGGCGGCGCGCTCGGCCCGATGATGTTCGTGCGCGGACGCTATGGCCAGGGCGGACGCGTCGGTTACGACAAGGAATGGCGTGCTGACCCGAAGCTCTCCGGCGGCGGCGAACTGATCGATCAAGGCGTTCATCTGATCGATCTCGCCGGAATTTTTCTCGGCGAATTTACGCAGGTGGAAGGCCATGCGCCGACCTATTTCTGGAACATGCCGGTCGATGACAATGCCTTCCTCAGCCTGCGCAACGCCGCCGGCCAGACCGCGTGGCTGCACGCGAGTTGCACGGAGTGGAAGAATCTCTTCAGCCTCGAAATCTACGGACGCGACGCGAAGCTGCACTGGGAAGGACTCGGCGGCAGCTACGGCCTCGAAAAGCTGACGTACTACAAGATGCTCCCGCAGATGGGCCCGCCCGAAACGACCGTCTGGGAATTCCCGCGCGGCGACGAATCCTGGCGCATTGAGATGACGGAGTTCATGGAAGACATCCGACAGAAGCGCACGCCCGTGCCCGGTCTGAAGGAAGCCAAGGCAGTGCTGAAAGTCGTGGAACAGATCTACCCACAGTCGGGTCGCTGAAACCAGGATTGCGACGCGGCTGCATCCCGCCTAAAAACGGCCGTGCCACCGCTTCGCCATCGTAGACCTCACGCCGCCTTTTTTGCGGTGGCGCTGCTGCTGGGCTTGGAATCACTTCTTGCCGCCGAAACCAATCAGGTCGCCCGCGGTCGCGAACTCGCCGTCCAGATCGGCTGCGCCCAATGCCACACCGAGCTCGCACCGAACTCCACCCTGCGCGAGTTGGCGCCCGACCTCGGCAGCGCCGGCCTTCGTTACCAACCAGCCTGGCTGTTCGAGTTTCTGCAAAACCCATCGCGCATCCGCCAGCACCTCGGCGCAGCGCGCATGCCCGATTTTGGATTGTCCGCGAAGGAAGCGCTCGCCCTCACCGCCTTCCTCGAAGCGCAGCGTCACATCTCCGGAAACTGGCCGCGTTTGCCCGCAGCCTTGCAGGCCGCTCCGCCAGCGACGCCCGTTTCCTCGACGGAATTCCACGGCGAACTCTCGCGCGGACTCATCTGTCTTTCGTGCCACGACTACGCCGGCCAAGGCGGGCATCGCGCCGTCGAACTCACCAACGCCAGCATCCGGGTTCGCCGAGAATGGATGACCGAGTATCTTGTCGCGCCTGCGAGATTCGGCGTTGCACCCGCCACCATGCCGCCGCAGTTCTTTCAACTCGCCGCCGACCGCGCTCACTTCAGCGAAGCCACACCCGACGCCGCCGGAAAGATTCAGCGCCTGACCAGCCACCTCTTCTCGCTGAATGCCGAACGCCGTACGGCGCTGGACGCAAAATTCTCTGCCGCACGACGACGCTTCCCCGACATCACCGCAACTCACGGCGAAACCTTGTTCCGTGCATTGAACTGCGCCGCGTGTCATCGCCATCCCACCATCGCTCCGCGCGCGGACGCCGCGCCATCGCTCGCGGGCGAAGGACTGCGCGTGCAGAAGGCGTGGCTGGAAGGGTTCCTGCGCAAGCCACACTCCATCCGTCCGTCCGGCTACCAACCCGGCGACGGCGCGCGCATGCCCGACTTCCGTCTGACCGCGGAGGAAGCGAAATCCATCGCGACGTTTCTCCTTTCCCAACGCGACGGCCACACCGCGTTGAAATCGGAATACCAGCCGACGCCGCGCAGCGCCTTCGCGATGAACAAGGCCGCCCTGCTCTTGCGCGACAAACTCTCCTGCCTCGGCTGCCACAGTCTGGAAGACAAGGGCGGACGCATCGGGCCGGATCTCGCGCACGCGCGCGACCGCCTTCAACCGGGCTACGCCCTCAACATCATCCGCAACCCACGCGCCATCGCGCCGCACTCCATCATGCCGCAGACGCCGCTGCCGGACGACACCGTCCGGCTCATCGCCGACTTTCTCTTCCAGCGCGACTCGCCTTCTCTACAGACCACATACCTTTCGCCGCTCGATCATCGCGTCATCACTACTTCATCTGCGAGCAATCGCGCCGCGCGGAATTACGCCCGTCACTGCGTTGCGTGTCACGGCCTCGACGGCAAAGGCGACGGGTTCAACGCCGCATTTCTGCCGACGAAACCGACACCTCACGCCGACGCTCCAGCGATGAGCAAGCGTCCCGACGATACGCTGTTCGACGGCATCCACGCCGGCGGTTTCATTCTGAACAAGAGTCACCACATGCCCGCGTGGGGAAACACGTTCAGCGCAGAGGAAATTCGCGAACTGGTCGCGCACATTCGCTCGCTTTGCCGTTGCGAAGGACCGGATTGGTCGCGTGACGGAGCGAAGTGAAGGCACGATGAACCACACGCTGCCAACGAAAGATTTCAGTCGGCTTGCTTCCGTAGGACAGGCTTCCAGCCTGTCTCCGCACGACGATGGATGCTCCCATGAATGGGTGCGCGGAATCCAAGTGCTGGACAACGCGGACAAGTCCGGATCGTCGGCCCCTAGGACAGGCTGGAAGCACTGTCCTACGGCATCGGTCGGGCTCAGAGCCTGGCTGCGGGCCGCATGGTTATTGCTCGCTTTTGCATCACTCGCGAACAGTGCGCCCCAGTTCGACGACTTCGTCGGCGCCGACTCGTGCGCGCTCTGTCATCAGAAGCAGTTCGATCTCTGGAAGAACTCCACTCACGGACGCGCCGGCGGTCATCCCGGCGAGGTTGAACTCATCGCACGCTTCGATGGCCGTCCGCTGCAATTCAAGGACGCCATCGTCATCCCCACCAACGCGCCCGGCGGCAAGCCCGCCTTCCGCGTCGCGATGGAAGGCGCGCCGTCCTTCGACATCGCAGTGGATGCGGTGGTCGGCGGCGGACACATGATTGGCGGCGGCACGCAGTCGTTTTTCAACCGCCATCCCGACGGCACCGTGCGCTTCCTGCCGTTCGATTTCATCCGGAAGGAAAACCTTTGGTTCGTGCAACTCCGCGCCGGCCTGAAATGGACGCCCGTCAGCCGCGACATTTCGCTGAAGAGCGATCTCGCGAACTGGCCGCCGCATCGCGTGCTCGGCTCCGTCGCCGATCTGTCGAACTGCCAGAACTGTCATGGCAGCCAGATCACCGCCGGCTGGGACACCGCGGTCGAACGTTTCACCACTCGTTATCAGACCCTGAAGATCAATTGCGAGTCGTGCCACGGCCCGGCCCGCGAACACGTCGGGATCGTCAGCCGTCCGGGATTTGAAACCAACGCGTACATCGGCATGAAGCCGCTGGCGACGCTCAGCAAGGACGCCTCGGTGAAACTTTGCCTGCAATGCCATGCCACCAAGGAAGTCCTGCGCGAAGATCCGTATCTGCCCGGCGCACTGCTGGAAGATTACTTCTCGTTGAAACTGCCGGCGCTCAGCCAGAATCCGTATCACATCGATGGCCGCATCCGTTCCTTCAGCTATCAGGGGAACCACCTTTTCAGCGACTGCTACCGGAACGGATCGATGACCTGCACCGACTGTCACGATCCGCACGGCAACCATTATCGCGACGTCTTCCAGCGCGAGCTCGTCGGTCGCTTCGACAACCGCCAATGCACATCATGCCACGCGAGCAAAGCGGTCGACACCGAACGTCATTCCCATCACAAGGCCGGTTCGCCAGGCGATTCGTGCGTCGCCTGCCACATGCCTTATCTCCAGCATCCCGGCGTCGGCACTCAGCTTCAGTTCGCGCGCTCGGATCATTCCATCCCGATCCCGCGTCCAGCGTTTGATCAAAAGCTCGGCATCGAAAACGCCTGTCAGAAATGCCACGCGGATCGCGACCTCGCCTGGCAGGAACGTTACACGCGCGAATGGTGGGGCAAACTCAAGCCGCATCCCGTCGCCGTCGCGAACCAGCTTCTCGCGGCAGACACGGGCGATCCGATTTCCGCTGCGGCGCTGCTTCTGAAACCCAACACCGGCCACACCATCGCCGAAGCGGCCGGGCTTTCAATCTGGATGCAGCGTTTCCTCCAACCGGGGATGACCAATGACGCGCGCCTCATCGAACCGCTGAAGATGTTCGCCCGGAGCGACGACGCGGATCTGCGCGCGCTGGGCCTCGCGTCGCTGCACGCGGGATTCATCCAGCAGCGGGACGTGTTCGAGTTTCTCGCCGCGGAGGAACAACGCACCGGCGGCTTCGGCGATGCCGTGCGCCTCCGCTGGTCCGTCGCGGCGGACATCCTCGCCGGCCAGCGCGCGAACCAGGGCGACGCCGCCACGTCGATCCAGTTTCTCAACCGTTCCATCGAGGCGAACCCGAACAATTACGTTTCGCTCTCCCATCTCGCGCTCGCCCAGATTCAGGCCGGCGACGCAGAACAGGCCGTCCTCGCGCTGCGGCGCGCGATTCAGGCGCGTCCCACAAAGGCGGCGTTGCATTTTCAACTCGCGCAAACGCTCGCGCGAATGAATCGGGTGCCGGAAGCGATTCAAGCCGTCGAGAGCGGTCTTCGTCTCGCGCCGGAAGATGCCGCCGCGCGACGCCTGCTCGAACAGCTTCGCCGCCCATGACGAGCAAGTTTGTTTGATGAGTAAATGCAGATGCGCCGTCCGAATCCTTTATGAACCCAACACTGCCCCGCCGCGACTTCGTCAAACGCACCACCCTGTTCAGCTTCGGCCTCGCCGCCGCGCCGCTCATCGCGCGGGCGCAGACCAGCAAGAGCCCCGGCGAGAAGCTTGTCGTCGGCGTGATGGGCCTGGGCCGCGGCTTCGATCATGTGAAGGCGCTCCAGCAGATCGACAACGTCGAGATCGCTTATCTTTCCGACATCGATGAAACG
Organism: Limisphaerales bacterium; assembly: GCA_039806925.1. Taxonomy (GTDB): domain Bacteria; phylum Verrucomicrobiota; class Verrucomicrobiia; order Limisphaerales; family JADJPG01; genus JADJPG01. The sequence goes on along the minus strand of JBDHQG010000078.1, from coordinate 1,488 downwards.
CGCATCGCGAAGGCGCAGAAGGCGGCGTTCGCCACCGCGGAAAAACCGCCGAAGGCCGCGAAGGATTTTCGCCGCATCCTCGACGACAAGGAAGTCGATGCGCTCTTCATCGCCGCGCCGAATCACTGGCACGCGCCCGCCGCGATTCTTGGCTGCTCCGCCGGCAAGCATGTTTACGTCGAGAAACCCGGCTCGCACAACGCGCGCGAGGCGGAGCTGCTCGTCGCCGCGGCGCGGAAGCACAAGCGCGTCGTGCAGATGGGCAATCAGCGCCGGAGCTGGCCGGGAATCATCGAAGCGGTGGACAAGCTGCGCGCCGGCGTCATCGGCGACGTGCGTTCCGCGCGCACCTGGTATGTGAACGCGCGCGGCAGCATTGGGCGCGGCAAGCCCGTGCCCGTGCCGGCGAACATCGATTACAACCTCTGGCAGGGACCAGCGCCCGAGCGCCCGTTTGTGGACAACCTTGTCCACTACAACTGGCACTGGCGCTGGCACTGGGGCGGCGGGGAGATTGGGAACAACGGACCGCACGCCTTCGATCTCGCGCGCTGGGGCCTCGGCGTGGAGTTGCCGGCTCGCGTGACTTGTGGTGGCGGTCGCTACCATTTTGATGACGATCAGGAAACGCCGGACACCACGGTCGCCAGCGCGGACTTTGGAAACAAGGTGCTCATCTGGGACGGCAGCAGCTGTCATCCGCGGAACAACGAGAACCTGCCGTTCGTCGCGTGGTATGGGAGCGACGGCTCGATGGCGATCTACGGGAACGGCTATCGCGTCTACGATCCGAAGGGAAAACAGATCAGCGAAGGCACCGGGCCTGGCGGCGACAAGAGTCACATTGAAAACTTCCTGAAATCGGTTCGCGGCGACGCCAAGCCGAACTCCGAAATCGCCGTCGGCCAGACCAGCACCCTGCTCTGCCATCTCTCGAACATCGCCTACCGCACAGGACACACGATTCACTTCGATCCAGTTGCCCGAAAAATCATCGGCGACAAAGCCGCGGAGAAATTGTGGAGCCGCGAGTATCGGAAAGGCTGGGAGCCGAAGGTGTAGACCGGGACGATGGCGTGGGAAATCGCAAACTGCATTCTGCCGCGCCGGTAAAACAGGCTCCAGCGTGATGCAGCTGGTCCGGGGATGGAACGGGCCACCGGCCCGTTCTGTCGGGCGACCCGCCCGACAGCCGCGCGCACGACGCGCGCACTGAAGGGTGAACGACCGTCGGGCGCTCAACTCAGCGACAGGTTCGGCCAGCCTGGCCGTTTGCCCAGACCGACTGCATCCTTCCGGCCGGATGTCCATTCATGGTCGAAGGCACCTTCCGGCCGGATGTCCATTCATGGTCGAAGGCACCTTCAGGCCGGATGTCCATTCATGGTCGAAGGCACCTTCAGGCCGTCTCCTTCCACGACATTCGCCGGCCCCGCTGACCAGTACGCCGGCACGCCTGACACTCGCGCCGGACTTCCTGACATCCGC
>JBDHQG010000077.1:0-10921 GCA_039806925.1 Limisphaerales bacterium | reverse complement strand
GCGAAAGAATGCCCGGAGCGCATCATCACCCGGAGCATCACCAGCCGTCGCACCGTGAAAATCTTGAAAACTCGAACCGGGCTTCGCCTGAGCCAGCATGGCGTCGTGATCAGCGAGATGCGCCTCAGGCCCGGCCCGACGCACAGCCTGTTCGATGTTCTGGCGACGCTCGTCGCCGTTCTCCGGCCGCAAGGTCGTGTCGGGTTGCTCGGCTTTGCCGGGGGCGGCATGATCGCCCCGTTGCGCGCGCTCGGGTGCGAAGCGCCCATCCACGCCGTGGACCTCGACGCCGCGGCCTTCCAACTCTTCAAACGGCATTGCCGTTCCTGGGCGGGAGACGTTCAATGGCATCACGGCGAAGCGTCGCAGTGGCTGCGCGTTCAGCCGAAACGTTCCTTCGACCTGATCATCGAGGATCTCTCGGTTCCCCGCCGGGGAGACGTGTTCAAACCCGACGTGAGTTGGGGCCCGCTTCCCAAGCTCATCCGCGAGCGCCTGAAGCCGGACGGAACCGCCATCTTCAACCTCCTCAAGCCGGGAAACAACCGGTGGAACCCGGGACTCGCACGCATGACCGCCCATTTTGATGCCGCACGATTCATCCAGCTGGAAGAATTCGAGAACCTCATCGTCCTCGCCGGAACAAGACTTCCTGCGGCCTCCCGGCTCGGGCATGAACTCCGGAAGCAACTTGCCGCGCTCGAATCCCGCCAGGCCGCGCGCCTCCGTGTCTCTTCAACGCACGCTTCCCTGCCCCGTCGCCACAGCCGGTGAGATCGATCTCTTCCTGGCTGGAAGCATCCACCAAACCCGGAACGGTTCGGCAGAGTTCTAGCGGAACGGCCGGGTGTCCGTTCCACCCGGACCCACTGCACCGTTCCGAGCTAAGGAGACGCTGATTTAACCACGAATGGACACGAATCCACACGAATGAGGCGGCGTGAAGCCTTGATTTCATTGGTGTTCATTCGTGTGCATTCGTGGTTGAAAGAATTGTTCAGCGTTTCCCTAAGGCCTCGGCGAACGGCGCAGACCGGCCTGAAACCATAACCGCCAGACCATCCAGAACGCTTCCCACACAATCTTCCGCGACATCTTGGAGCTGCCCTGGAAGCGATCCGTGAAAATGATCGGCACCTCGGCGATGCGCATGCCCTGCATCCAAATCTTGTGGCTGAGCTCGACCTGAAAGCTGTAGCCGTTGGAGCGCACGGCATCGAGATTCAAGCTTTGCAGCGCGCGGCGGCGGAAGCATTTGAAGCCGCCGGTCGGATCGCTCAGCGGCAGGCCCGTAATCAGGCGCACATACATGCCGGCGCCCATGCTGAGGATGAGCCGGTTCAACGGCCAGTTGATGACGCGAATGCCGTTGCAGTAACGGGAGCCAATGACGAGGTCCGCATTCTCCGCGGCCTTGAGGAAGGCCGGAATGTCATCGGGATTGTGCGAAAAATCGGCGTCCATCTCGAAGATGAACTCGTATTCCCGCTGGAGCGCCCAGGCGAACCCGGCGCAGTAGGCGCGCCCGAGTCCGTCCTTTTCCTTGCGATGCAGAACGTGCAGGCGCGGATTCGTCGCCGCCAGCTCGTCGGCAAGCTTTCCGGTTCCGTCCGGCGAATTGTCGTCCACCACCAGCACATCCACCTGGACGGGCAAATGCATGAGGCGCTGCACCAGCGGCGGCAGGTTGTCGCGCTCGTTGTAAGTGGGAACAATAATGACGGTTTTCTGGCTCATGCCCGGGCCTATGGACCGAAGACAAGTAAGCGAGCGTTGTCACGAACTCAACCTTGAACTTCGCCGCCCCGAGTGGGAGGTCGCTTCTTGACACAGCCCTGCCGCATGCCTTGAGAGCCTGAGTGAAAACAGCCTGAAGTGGGAACATCATCCTGGCCGAAGCCGGCGGCTCCTGTGGCCTGCATTTCATCAAAGGCTCGAACGTCACCAAACGTTATGATTGGATGCGCCAACTCGTCCGACTCGCCATTGACGCTCCGAACGACCGGCCCTATCGTCCGCCTTCAAAATTTTATGAACGCAAAGCTGCTACTGAAAACATTGTTTTTCATCCTGATTCTCCTGCTGCTCGTGCTCATGGGAATGCATAATCGCGGCACCGTCGATTTCACGCTGCCTCCCATTCTTCAGCAGGTCGTAAAACAACCGGCCGCATTGATGTATTTCGCCTTCTTTGCCGTGGGCGTGCTTACGGGCACCGTCATGACAGCAGGGACCGGAAAGAAGGGCGGCGGGACCAAATCGACAAAAACCTCTGTAAAGATGGACAGGAAATAGCCCGCCCGTATTCGGTAGAGCCCATTCAACTCAGACTGCCAGATTAGTTCAGTCGGGAGAATGTGCAATCGCGACTGGTTAATTGCTCCTAAGAGTTGCAATCGAAGTCCATTCGAGGTCAGGTAATCTCAAGTCGAACTGCGATACCTCTCATCGAATTCCAAGCTTGTATCCGCCTACTGGGTCACAGTGCTCTTACTCCTACAAACAAAAAGGGCCGCTCTTTCGAGCGGCCCTTGCGAATTCTAACTTCGATTACTTGCGGCGGCGGAACAGCAGGAGACTGCCAAGTCCGAGAGCGCCTAGAGCAATCGTAGACGGCTCAGGAACTTGAAGAACAAGCGGAGTGAACCGGCTTGCAACCGTGCCACTCGCAGTTTGCCAAATTACAGCGCCAGAGGAAGGCGCTGCCGTCAAGACGACTTGAGCAACCTTAGTTTCACCGGCATATCCGCCATTTGCCGTGGCGCGGATTTGCAAGGAAACCGTCTGGCCACCTTCAGTTCCCGGAAGAGCGAAAGCACCAAGAGAACCGGCAAGGACGCCTGCAGTTGTTCCGATGTTGATAGCATCAGTCCCAGGGACTGCTTGAAGCGCTTCACGACCCGATCCAGCAGGGCCAAAATAGACGCTGATCTTAAGGCCATCCGTAGACGTAGCGTTGCGTGAGGCACCAGCTGCATCGACCAACGTAATGCGGGTCAAGGCACTATTACCAAGAGCGATGATTCCCTGTGCGAACGAGGAACCAGCAGTAAGAGCTACAAGAGCCAACGTGAATAGTGTTTTTTTCATGCTTATTTGTGGGTTGTTTATCTGTGCTGATTAAACAAACAGATAGAGTTGATTGTTAGTTGTTCGGATTAAAGGAGCGAGTCCAAGTAAGATTTGCATTTCCAGGGTTGAAAATGAAAAACGCCTGACCAACACCAGGCTTGGCATCAGCCGGATCACCTGTAGCAGCATCCAACCAACCTGTCCCATCATTAATCAGACCAGGATTATAACCTTGAGTGGAAGCATTGAACGTCAGATATTGAGCCTCGAGAACCTGCGGAAAACCGTTCGCAGATGTCAGGGAGAGTTCCTGAGGAACAACGGTTGAAACCATGTTAAACCCAGGAATCAAAGTTACTGAACTAGATCCCGTCTTAACCTCACCAACCAACGTAGCGGTCACATCCGCTTGACCAGGATTAAAGAAGAAGAAACCCTCGCCCGGACCAACAGTAGTCGCGCTTGGATTACCAGTTGCAGCATCCAACCAATTTGCGCCATCAGAAATGTCAGCAGAATAATTATTGTTGGAAAATTTCAAAACCTGAGACTCCAACGCAGCGGCAGGCAGCACAGTATCAAGTTTATTATTGGGAGAAGCGTTCAACTGGTTGGCAACCAGATTGAAACCGGGCTTCATCGTGAGATTGATGTAGCCCACGACGTTGACGGAATAAACCGCTTGCGCCATGGAGGTTGCGGCACCGGCAAGACCGAGTGCAGCCGTAAGGAGGAGTGCTTTTGTTCTCATGTGTTTGTGTTTTTGGTGTTCTGTGTGTGGCGAGACTGTCGCAAAATGAGATAGCAGTGTCAACTTTTTTTTAACTTATTTTGAACGGTTCCCGAACCATCGCAATCGTAAGCGACCGAGTAGCCTACCCCATACCAATTACCCCGCAATTTGCTTTCGAAGCAAAAACCACAGGATAAGCGGCCCGGGAATCGCGGATTCCCATAATAATTCAACCCGTAACCTGTCGAGAACCCGGCCAACACCTGCGCGCCCAACGGCCTGGAAGGTAAACGACCGTCGCGCGCCTTACCCGGCATCAAGTGGCTGCCGGGAACGCGAGCGCCCTTTCCGGCCTCATTCTGGGTAACACCTTTTTTGAGTTACAGCGCAGACAAGAGGCCGAGTTTTTGTCGAAAGGGCTCTTCGCACCTGAAGAGAAGTCATTGCTGGCGCGTCGGTTTTGAGCAATATCGCCGGACAGAACACCGACACCATGACTATTTCGCTTCCGCTTCGATGCGGATGGATGGCGCTGATATTCGTCAGCACTGTCACTCCAGCCCGACCCGCCACCGATCCTTTCGCCGAGGGCGTGCGCCCGACGCCATGGCAGTCGCCCGCAGCCCAGCAAAAGGCTTTCAAGCTCCCGCCCGGTTTCGAGATCCAGCTCGTCGCCGCCGAACCAGACATCTACAAGCCGATGAACCTCGCCTTCGACGCGAAGGGCAGGCTCTGGGTCACCACCTCCATCGAATATCCGTGGGCCGCGCCGACGAACAAAATCGGCCGCGACCGCCTGATGATCTTCGAAGACTTCGGACCCGACGGCCGCGCGCGCAAGATGACGGAGTTCGCCAACGGTTTGAACATCCCCATCGGCGTCTATCCCTACTTCAGCAAGAATGCGGACGGACGTTCGACATGGAAGGCGATCATCTGGTCCATCCCGAACATCTGGCTGCTCGAAGACACCGATGGCGACAACAAGGCCGACAGACGTGAAATCCTCTACGGCCCGTTCGATCACACGCGCGACACGCACGGCAACCAGGCCAGCTTCCGCCGCGGCTTCGACGGCTGGCTGTATGCAACGCACGGCTTCAACAACGATTCCCACGTCACCGCGCGCGACGGCAGCCACGTCGATCTGAACTCCGGCAACTCCTACCGTATTCGCCTCGACGGCTCGCGCATCGAGCAGCACACGCACGGGCAGGTGAACCCCTTCGGCCTCGCCTTCGACGAATCCGGCAGCCTGTATTCCTCCGACTGCCACAGCGAGCCGCTCTTCCAACTGCTCGCCGGCGGCTGGTATCCGAGCTTCGGCAAGCCTCACGACGGCCTCGGCTTCGTGCCGACGATGATGGAGAAAATTCGCGGCTCGACCGCCATCGACGGAATCTCGATCTACACCGACAACCTCTGGCCCGAGGAGTTTCGCGGAAACTTCTTCTTCGGTGACGTGATGGCCAGCGCGGTCTTCCGCGACCGCATCACCGAGCACGGCTCGACCCGCATCGCCCGCGCGTTGCCGAACTTCGTCTCCACCGACGATCCGTGGTTCCGCCCGGTCGATACGCAAGTCGCGCCCGACGGCGCGTTCTACATCGCGGACTTTTACAACCGCATCATCGGGCATTATGAAGTCCCGCTGACGCATCCCGGCCGTGACCGCGAAAGCGGCCGCATCTGGCGCGTGGTTTACAAGGGCGCCGACGGCAGGGCGAAGCTGCATCAGCCCTACGATTTCACCAAGGCTTCCGTTGCTGTTCTCATCGCCGAGCTTGGGCATCCGAATCTCACGCGTCGCCGTCTCGCGATGGATCAACTCCAGGACCGCGTCGGCAAGGACGCCGTCTCCGCGCTCAAGAAGGCCGTCGCGAAACCGGTGAACGCCTTCCAGCACGTTCACGCGCTTTGGATGTTGGAACGCCTCGGCGCGGGCGACGACAAGCTCGTGACTGCCGCTGCCACGCATTCCGACCGTCTCGTCCGCACCCACGCGATGCGCATCCTTGCGGAACGCGGCCTTCAGGTCGCTTCAGCGTCTGGTGGCAAAGTAAACGGAAGCGGTCTTAAGCCCGCGCTCCACAAGCTTGCCCTCGCCGGTCTGAACGACCCCGACGGCCTCGTGCAGCGCTGCGCCGCCGAAGCGCTGGGCAACAGCCCGGGCTTCGACGCCATCCGTCCGCTGCTCGCCCTCATCCAGCGCGTGCCAAAGGAAGACACGCATCTGCTCTACGTCGCCCGCCAGTCGCTGCGTGACCAACTCGCGCCGGAAGAAAACTTCCGCCGGCTCGCCTCGGAGAAATTGACTGACGCCGAGGTCGCGACCATCACCGACGTCGCCATCGCGGTGAAAACTCCCGCCGCCGCCGCGTTCCTCCTGCAACAACTCCCCACGCTCTCGAAGCAGAAGAACCCGCAGCCATCCATCGCCGATCTTCTCAAGCACGCCGCCCGCTACGCGCCGGAAAACGAGCTGAGCAAGCTCGCCGAGTTCGCCAGCCAGCGCATTCCGACGGCCTACGGACTGGAGCAATACCTCGAACTCGAACGCCAGTTCTCGCTCTTCAAATCCATCGACGACGGACTTCAGCAACGCGGTCGTGCCCGCCCCGAAAGCATCCGCGCCTGGGGCACGAACCTCGTCTGGAAATTCTTCACCGCGCTCGACACGTATCATTCGTGGGAGGCGCTCCCCTACGAACCGAACCCCAGCGACACCATGCCGTGGGACATCGAGACCCGCACCGATACTGCGGGCAAGAAACGCCAGCTAACGTCGAGCCTTCCCGGCGGCGAGGATGTCACGGGCGTTCTCCGTTCGCGCGACTTCCCGCTCCCCGCCAGGCTGAGCTTCTGGCTCTGTGGACACGACGGTTTCCCCGACAAGGCCGCCGGCGGCCTGAACTTCATCCGCCTCCGCCTGCACGAGAACGGCCAGATCCTCGCCACCGTTCCTCCGCCGCGCAACGACATCGCCCGGCGCATCACCTGGGAATTCCCGGAACACGCCGGCAAGCAGGCCTATGTCGAAGCGGTGGACGGCGACGAAGGCCGCGCCTATGCGTGGCTGGCCTTTGGCGATTTCGAGCCGCAGCTCCCGCAACTGCGCCCGTCCGAATTTTCGCCGCGCAAGATGCGCGAATGGTTCACCGGCGCCACCGAGTCCGCCGTCCGCCTGCAGATGAAGGAAACCGCGCCCGTCTTTGCCGGGTTCCTTTCGCCGCGCGTCGGCAGATTGATCGGCGACGCCTCGCCCGACGCCATCACGACGCTCGCCCGCGCCTGGGTCGCGCTCGATCAGGAGAACGCGCTTCGCGTCCTCTCCCGCGCGCTCAACGACAACTACGGCCCTATCGCCTATCAGGAAGGCGTCGCCGGAATTCTCGCAGGCCAGAATTCAGCCGCCGCCCAGGCTGCCGTCCTCGCCACGATCAAGCGGCTGCCGCTCAAGAAACAGGAGACCATCGCCATCACCCTGGCCACCGCGAAGTTCAGCGCCGAAACGTTGCTGGCCGGAATGGAGAACGGCGCCATCTCGCCGCGCGTCCTCTACCGCAACAGCATCAACACGCGCTTGAAAAACTCCAAACCCAACGACTGGGAAGCGCGCCTGAAGAAGCTCACCGCCAAACTCCCGCCGCCCGACGACGCCCGCAACAAGTTCATCGGGGATCGTCGCGCCGCGTATTCGACCGCGCCCGGCAAACCCGACGCCGGCAAGCTCGTCTTCGCGAAGAACTGCGTTGCCTGCCACAGCATTGATGGCCAAGGTGCCAATGTCGGCCCGCAGCTCAACGGCATCGGCCAGCGCGGATTGGAACGGCTCTGCGAAGACATCCTCGACCCGAACCGCAACGTCGATGGCGCGTTTCGCACGACGCAACTCGAACTGAAGGACGGCGAGGCGCCCAGCGGCTTGTTCCGTCGCGAGGAAGGCGAAGTGCTCGTGCTCGCAGACGTCACCGGCAAGGAATTCACCGTGCCGAAGAAGAACGTCGTCGAACGCCGCGAGTCCGAAACCTCGCTCATGCCGGAGAATTTTAGTGAACTGCTCACCCCCGCCGAGTTCAACGACCTCATGGCCTACCTGCTCTCGAAGAAGGCGCTGCCCTGATCCTGTGGCCCATTGTCGGGCAGGGCTGACGCATTGAGCCCGTCTCGTCAGTGTTTGGGTCTGCGGCGGAACAAGAGCGTTTCAACAGCCTTTCGGAGGATGAAGTCGCTGGAGCGGCTGAGACAAGACCATCGCCATTGGTCACCCGGCTGAATCGCAGGCCGCGTGGTCCGCAAAAGGCCCGACGAAAAAATTTCTCAGGTGAATCGATGTCGCGCCGTTCACGACGATATGAATGGCAATCTCTCTTCCTCCGGGGCCGGTTCATTACACGATCAGCCGTCGGACGATGCCGCCACGCGGGACGGCTCCCGCCTGACCATCCTACTCGCCGACAACGATCCGGCCAGCCGCCGTTCCCTCGCGGATAGCCTGGCGCGCTTCCATTGCCTGGTGCTCGAATACTCCACCGGCATCCAAGCCCTCGAAGCCGCCGCGTGCGAGGAGCCCGACGCCATCGTGCTCAGCACGCGCCTGCCCGACACGGACGGCCTCAGCGCCATCGCCGATCTTCGTTCGACTTCGGAAACCGCCGACCTCCCGGTGGTCGCGCTTGTTTCCGCCGCGACAGCTGAAGAACGCGACGAGTATCTGGCAGCCGGAGTCGCCGGGTTCTTCACCAAGCCCGCCAGCGGCACGGAGGTTCACTGGGCCATCCTCCGTGCGCTCCAGGGCAACCTTCAGAAAAGCACCTCTCCCGCGGCGGAACCTGAAGCCGACCTTCCCGAAGCCGCTTCGTTCTGAGCAAAGCGCGCTATCACTCGCTCACCGTCACCACGGGCGGATGCGCGAAATCGTTCCACAAGCGATCCAGCTCCGCGCGATCCGGCGCGCCGTCGTGAACGACGAAGCGATACTTCGAGACATATTTCGCACCGGGCTTGATCGCCATGTCGCCCGCCTGCTGCGGCGCGAAGTTGAAGAACGGCTCCGAGGGATGCAGCCGCATCGGCTGCGGCGCACGGAAGTTGTCCGGATGGCACAAGACGGCGATGCCGGCGCGTTCACCATCGAGCAGCCCGCCCATGTCGCACCAACGTCCGCGCGTCGTGTTGCCCTTCACGCGATCCGTTTCGCCGTCCGAAGTAAGAAACAGCGCCTTCCCTTCGCCGTTCCATGCCCAGTTGCCACGCACGCCGACTCCGCCGTAACGATACTCCGGCAGCTTCAGTTCCTTGTCCGTCGCGCATTGTTGTTCGGACACGAGATCGAATATCCAGTGACGCGACGATGGCTGCGCGGCGTATGCCGTGACCTGCCACGTCTCGTTGAGGGCCGTCACCGGCAAGGCGGAGGTAAGGTCGACAAAACGGTGCGTTGCGCGGAATCCGCCATGCACCACACCGCTCCAGATGTGTTCCACCGTCTCAAATTCCACGCGCCCCTTGCCGTCGCCCATGTTCCAGAAGTCCGGCTTGCGACCATCGAACTCGGTGCTGGTCCACGCCCACCAGACGCCGTGGTGATGAACATGGTTCGGCGGGAAATCATCGGTGACCGTCTTTCCGGACGGCGTCATGATCGGATGCAAATAGCCGCCACGCTCGAAGAGAGCCTTGATGTCGGGCCGCGGAAACTCGCCCGGCCGGGCCTGGTACGCCATCACTTGACGCGCCGCGCCAGCCGCGCCATCGAGTGAAAACTGGAGCACCTTGTCTTTTCGCGTCACTTGAACGCCGCCCCTTGATCCCGCGCGCGGCGGGTCTGCCGTGGATAGTTCAAAAGTGACGGATGAGTTCCTGGCCAGCTTCCCGATCAGGAAAGTGAGCCGCCCGTCCCCGCTCAATTGAGCCGGAATGAAGTTTCCCCCGCGCTTCAATGCAATGGATTCGCTCCGGAACGACGCGGGGAGAACGACGGTGGCGACGACATTTTCGCGATCGAAATCTCCGGCGGCGGCGCTGATTTTCAATGTCCGCGACGCGGCGCGGGCGGAGCCGGAAATCGAAAGCGCGACGATCAAACCGAGGATTCGCAGTGGGCTGAAGAGGTGCATGGAACCTGTTTGCGCCCCGCTTCGTGCCGAGTCAAGCTTGCCGGTGGGCGGATTCTTTTTGCCGCTCGAAGGCGTCGTTCCCGCGACTTTTGTCCGTGTTTGACCCGACATTGGGAGGATTTCACTTAGTCTTGCCACTTGGCCCGAGGCCAGCTTACAAACCGCCCATGAAACGAACCGACATGGATCAGTCACTTCGAACCGCCGTTAACTTCATCACCATCTCCGCCGCCGTCGCCGCGCTGGCCCCCGTCGCCAGCGCTCAGATCGCGAACCTGGATTCGGCGCCGCAAAACGTGTTCGAGAACGAAAGCGAGGAATCGCTCGCCAAGTATCTCAGCCTCGGCCCCGTCAGCGTGCGTCCGCACATGAACGTGAGCATGTATTACGATGACAATCTCACGCTGAAGGATGGTCCCGAGCTGGAGGATTTCGTCTGGCGCATCTCCCCGGGTGCGTTGTTCGGCGCCGGTGAATTCCGCGACAAGGGCAACTATGTTTCCCTTGATTACACTCCCACAGCCGCGTTCTACACCAAGTACAGCGAATACAGTTCGCTCGATCATCTCGTGGATTTCAATGCTGGCTGGAAGACGGCCAAGCTCACCCTCGGCCTCGGCCAGTCCTATGAAATCGCCAACGGCAAGCAAATCGAGGCGTCGGCCTTCGTCGAGCAGGAAAGCTATGTCACCAAGCTCACCTCCATGTATGAGTTCAGCGAGAAGACCTCCGCCGAACTCAACGGCCGTCAGATGTTGATCGATTCCACCGAACGCGTCATCAAGGGGCCGGACAACCGTCTCAACACGATCAATCAGTGGGAGGTCGAAGGCTGGGGCAACTATGAACAGACGGAGAAGCTGTCATTCGGCGCCGGCGCCATCTTTGGCTGGCGCGACATCCGCGGTTACACCGCCACGCCAACGCCAAACCAAACCTTCCAGCAAGTGGCGGTGCGCTCCTCCTATGAAGTGAGCGAGAAACTCGATGTCAGCGG
>JBDHQG010000076.1:0-10926 GCA_039806925.1 Limisphaerales bacterium | reverse complement strand
CCAGACTCGATTCGAGCGTCCCGCCGGCCTTGGACCATCGGCCCTGATTGAGCAGGTTGGGCGGGTTGTTGAAATTCGCGGTCCAGTCCATGTCCCCCAGCATGTTCATGGTGCCGAAGTTCTCGAGGTGCGCTACGGCCGTAGAATTGATCGAGCCTGCGCGCCAGTTGCTGACCGTCCCTGCCGGCAGGCGCAGCGTTCCGTTGAAAGTCCGGGCGACGGCTCCGATCAGGTCGACGCCGCCCGCTGCCACCACCGTCAGGCCCACCGCCAGTTCGCCCGTTTGCCAGGTGGTCAGATCTGTCACTGTGACCGTGTCCGATCCGCTGAGGCGTCCGGAGATCAGCGTTAACGCTTGGGCGTTGAGTGGTTGCCCGGAATTGAGCTGGATCTCGCCGGTTTGCACCCTCAGGGCCGGGGGCGGACCGGCGAAGCTCGCCCCGGGCTCGAGGCGGGTGACCCCGCCGGGAATGGAAAGGAGGCCCGGTCCCTCGAACACCGTGCCGTTGCCGAAGATGTTCTGGCTGGTGCCGCCGGACGCGATGGTAAGCGTCGTGTCCGCGTCGAGCGTGAACCGGCCGACGCTGTTCCCGTGGATTTCCATTGTGCCCGCCTGCACGTGCAAATGGCCGCCCACACCATTCTCGAAAAGGCCGGCGAGCCGGGCCACCGCGGCCGTCCCGGCGGTTTTGCGGACCAGCCCCCGATTGATGAAGCGTGGCGGAACCGTGCCACTCGTGTTCCAGGCGAGATCGCCTTCGATGTCCAAGGTGCCTTCGTTTTCGAGAATGGCGCCCGATCCCGTGCCGGAGGACATCGCGCCCGAGGCCCAATTACCCACCGCTCCCGCCTGAAGCAGGAGGCGCCCGCTGGTGAAAACACGGCTGGCTCCCGCCAGCAGGAGGCTTCCGCCGGTGGCAATGGTCACCGTCCCGGTACGATTGAGCGTGCCGCCATTCCAGACGAAGCGTCCGTTGACCGTGACCTCGCTGGTGCCGGCGACACCGCCGACGCCGACGCCCCAGACACCGTTCACGCCAACGTTGCCCGGGCCGTTGAGAATGAAGTTCTGGGAATTGGTGAAGGTTTGCGTGCCGGTCGCGCCTCCGACTTCCAGTCCGCCGACCGTGGTGACCGCGCTGACGGCGACCGTGTAGGTGCCATCAACGGTGATGAAGGCCCGGTCGCCCGCGCCGGGAACTTGCGCCGGGTTCCAGTTGGCGGCGGTGTTCCAGTTGCCGTTGACGGGATTGGCCCAATGAATGTCCGTTGCGTGTGAAGTGAGTGAGTGTCCGAAGAGCAGCAGCGCGATCAGACCACGGCAGCGCTTGATGTACCGGGCACGGGCGAAATAGGAAGGAACGGCGCTTTTCATGCGCTGTCAGGAATAGCAACCGGCCCCTTAACGCAGCATTAAACAGATATTAACGAGCGTTAAGGCTGCGCGACGGATGTCGCGCGAGGCAGCCGCACGGTGAACGTGCTGCCCGCGCCGATCTCGCTCTTCACCTCGACGCGGCCGCCGTGCGCCTCGACGAACGTCTTCACAATCGCCAGGCCCAGGCCCGCGCCGCCGAACTGGCGCGAACGCGCCTTGTCCACGCGATAGAACCGCTCGAACAGGCGCGGCAAATGTTCCGGCCCAATCCCCGCGCCGCGATCGATGACGTCCATCTTCACGTCGCCGCCCTCCGTGGAAACGCGCACGAGCACCTCCTCATCCGGCGGCGAATGGCGCACCGCGTTCTCCACGAGGTTCGCCAGCACCGATTCGAGCGTGATGGCATCGCCCGACACAACTGCCGATCCAGCGGCTTCGCAGCGGAGGGTGACTTGGTTCGCTGCCGCCAGCGTCGTGAACTTGGCGCACACGTCCGCGGCGAGGATGCCCGCATCAATCGGCTCGCGTTTTACGAGCGCCTCGCCTGCGTCGGCGTGCGCGAGGGCCAGCAGGTTCTCGACGATGCGGCAGAGGCGGACGATTTCCTCGCCGTTGCTGGCAAGCACCGCGCGATACCGCTCCGGCGAACGCTCCTGGCGCAATGCCACCTGGATTTCCCCGCGCAGGATGGTGAGCGGTGTGCGCAGCTCGTGCGACGCGTCGGCCACGAGGCGTTGCTGGACGAGATGGGATTCGCTCAGCCGGTCCAGCAGGCGGTTGAAGGCGTTCGCCAGCCGCACGATCTCCGGCTCATCCGCCGGCGTGGCCAGCCGCTGGCGGACGAAATCACCCGCACTCAACTGCTCGGCCGTCTCCGCGGCCGTCCGGAGCGAACGCAGCCAGAGACCGGTCAGATACCAGGTGAGAAGCAGCCCGATGATCAGCACTCCCAGGCAACCCATCGTCAACCAGAGCCGAAGCAAATCCGAGTGCTCGGTCAGGACACGGAGCGGCGCCGCGGCCTGAACCCAGCCTGTGATCATGGGGCGCTTGGCCGTCTCATCATAGTAATTCACCGGAATGGTTGCCGTGACATACGTTTCACCGGAGACGCCCTGGATTCGCTCAATATATGCGGTCGAGGGCCAATACTCCGGGAAGCGCCGGTTCCGGGCCGACAGGCTTCCGATCAGTTCCGGCGCGGGTGGATTCGTCGGCACGTAGTCAGGCAGTCCGCCCGCATGATCAACGCGGCTCTGGCTGAAATTTTTTGCCCGTATGAGGCGGGCCGCATTGGTCGCGAAAGAAATGGGTTCCTTGCTGCCGAAGGAACGGCCTTCCTCGCGCCCCGCCAAGTTGAAAATGGTGAAGTGATGACCCATGGCTTCCGTCTTGAAGGCCCGCTGGACGTACTCCGTATAGGAAGGCTCCAGCTTGTTCAGCCCGGCGGCGAAGATCGCCGCCTTGTCCGCCACCCGGTCTTCAACGTCGAGCGCGATCCATTGCGCCGTGACCGAGTAGATGAACAGGGCAAAGCCTCCCAATCCCGTGGCCAAAAGCAGGCCGATGCCGGCGGTGAGCCGGAGCCGCAGAGATTTCATAACGTCACAGAGTGGCAACCCGCGCCTGAACGAACCGTTAAATCTGAATTAAAAAGCGTTAAGAGCCTGTCTGAAAATTCTGAGAGGTGCTGCGGCGAGGGATTTTGCCCCTGGACGAGGAGCGACGAAGGAGCATAGCCGCAGGGCTCTGCGACTGAGGAGCGACGAAGCTCCAGGGCCAAAAGACCCGCCGCCCGGAAGGTTTTCAAGCCAAAGGCCGGCTGGCTTCGTTGCTCGTCGGTCAGAGGTCCACGGGGGACATCCTCCCTCCTCGCGCCTTGCCATCCAGCCTTTGGCTTGAAAACAGCGCCTCTCATAATTTTCAGACAGGCTCTAAGAAGGCGTCTGGGCCTGGAGCAGGTAGCCGACGCCCCGTACCGTGTGAATCAGCGGCGGCGAGAATTCGCGGTCCACCTTCTCGCGGACGTGATGCAGGGTCACGTCGATGACATTGCTGAAGGGATCGAAATTCTCATCCCAGACATGCGCGGCCAGCCTGGTGCGGGTGACGACCTCGTTGGAATGGCGCAGAAGAAACTCCAGCACGGCGAATTGTTTGGCCGATAAAGACAGCGGCTTGCCAGCACGCGATGCCTTGCGCGTGCGCGGGTCGAGTTCCAGATCCGCAAAGCGCAAAACCACTTGCCCCTCCGACGCGCCGCGACGCAGCAAAGCGCGCACGCGGGCGAGCAGCTCGTCGAGGTCGAACGGCTTGGTCAGATAATCATCCGCGCCGCCATCAAGGCCCTGGATGCGGTCCCGCACGCCGCCCTTCGCGGTGAGCATGAGCACCAGCGCCGTGCTCCTCGCCGCGCGCACTTCGCGGAGCACCTGGAAGCCGTCCTTCTTCGGCAGCAACACATCGAGCACGATCAAGTCATAGTCCGTGTTCAGCGCGCGGTAGAGCCCCTCCTCGCCATCCGCCGCCAGATCGACGGCGTAGGCCTGCTCCTTCAGCCCCTCCTCGATGAACCGGGCCACCTTCGCTTCGTCTTCCACGACCAGGATGCGCACGGGCCAGTGCTACCACGTCAGCGCCCGGTCGTCGAGCCGTCACCATCAGCCAGCCCCGGTGAAAAGCCGGATTCGATTTTAACCGGAACCATTCGGTTGAGTTCCGGCTTAAACCAGCCGGCCGAACTTTTTCTCCAGCTCGCGGTAGTTCATCTCGATCAGCGTGGGGCGGCCGTGCGGACAGGTGTAAGGCATCGCGCATTGGCGAAGATCGCTCACGAGATTCTCCAGCTCCGGACCCGCCAGCGGATCGTTCGCCTTCACGGCGTGACGGCAGACGGTCTTCGCAATCGTGTGCTCGCCGAGACGCTGGGAGTTCACCTGCTGACCGGCGGACTTCAGCTCATCGATCAGTTCCAATACGAAGCGGCGCGGGTCCGGGGACTTGACCATCGGCGGGAGCGAATCGAGCAGGAACGTACGTTCGCCAAACTCGCTCAAGCCCACGCCGAGCCTAGTGAGCACACCGAGCTGCTCGCGCAGGAAATGTGCATCGCGCACGGACAGCTCCACCGTCTCCGGCAGCAGCAATCGTTGCGAAGGCACATCACCGCTCTCCAGCCGGTTGAGCATTTGCTCGAACAAAATCCTCTCGTGCGCCGCGTGTTGGTCCATCAGCACGAGGCCGCGATCCGACTCCAGCACGACGTAGAGCCGCCCGACGACGCCGACCAGTCGCAGCGGAACCTTGAGCAGCGGCGTGGGCACTTCGGAATGCGGAACGGGAAACGCGGAACGCGGAGCAATCTTCTCTTCTGTAGCAGCCGACGTGAGTCGGCTCAAATCAGTTCCCTTCGCAAACGCCACCTCCGCTTCCGGCGCGGTCTTTTGTGTCGAAACCTCACTGCCACGATTCGTCGGTGCGAACTCCGGCCCGCGCTTCGGCCATCCGCTCAAAGCTGTGCCCGTCAGCGGCGTGAACGCCGGAAACTCTATCGCCACCGGCGCGGGCGCAGCAGCCACCGCGTCCACAGTGGATTCCACTTCGAGCTTCATCGCCGGTTGCGCGGGAACCGGCGAGGACGTTGAGCCGGAATGAAACTTCAGCAACGCCTCCCGCACCGCCTGCGCGGTCAGCCGACGCACCGTCCGCTCATCGTGGAACTTCACCTCGCGCTTCGCCGGATGAATGTTCACATCCACTGCCGCCGGATCGATCTCGAGGAACAGGCAGCACACCGGATATCGCCCCTTCATCAGCGCGGTGTGGTAGCCCTCGATGAGCGCGAAGTTCAGGCCGCGATTCTCCACCGGCCGCTTGTTCACGAACACGTGCTGATCTTCTCGCGTGGACCGCGATACGCCCGGCTGGCCGATGAATCCCCAGAGGCGAAGGCGTGATTCGTGAGACGTGAGGAGTGAAGAGTTTTCGGAATCGGCCTCGTCATCGACCGGAGTTGCCATCTTTGCCTCGAACTCCACGGGCAGCAGCTTCTGTTCGTTGCCGAACAGCGCGCGCATCCGCTCGCGCAACGCGGTGAGATGCGCATCCGGCTTTTTGTCCGCCGTCACGCCGGGCAACTGCCAGACCGGCCGCGTGTCCTTGATGAACGTGAATCCGACATGCGGATGCGCCAGCGCGGCGAGCGTGAGGTAGTGATGAATGTGCGCGTACTCCGTCTCCTCGCTGCGCAGGAATTTCCGGCGCGCGGGCAGATTGTAGAAGAGCTGGCGCACCTCCATGCTCGTGCCGTGCGGCGCGCCCGCTTCCTTCACTTCGAGCATCTTGCCGCCGTGAATGATGATCTGCGTGGCCGCCGGAGAATCGCTCTCCCGCTCGCGGGTGGTGATGGCCATGCGGCTCACGCTGGCGATGCTGGGCAACGCCTCGCCGCGAAATCCCATTGTGGCAATCGCGCTCAGATCCTCCGCGCGCTGAATCTTGCTCGTCGCGTGGCGCTCCAGGCACATCAACGCATCGTCGCGCGTCATGCCCGTGCCGTCGTCCGTCACGCGAATCAAACTGCGCCCGCCGGCCTGCACCTCGACGGTGATGCGCGTCGCGCCCGCATCAAGCGCGTTCTCGACGAGTTCCTTCACCACGCTCGCCGGACGCTCCACAACCTCACCCGCCGCGATCTGGTTCGCGACGTGTTCCGGGAGCAGACGGATGCGGTTCATCGGGGGCGTGATTCGTGAAGGGTGAAGGCTTATCGAGTTTCGCAGGAATATGTAACACGGCTGCATGTCTCATTAGCACCCGGCTTCAGCCGGGTGTCGGACGTTGGCGAGCTGGCGAGCCGTTTCAACGGCTTGCCCGCAGGCGAAAAACCGTTGAAACGGTTTTTCTCCCATTGGCCGACGTTCACCGGGCTAAAGCCCGGTGCTAATGAGATGGCGTCACTCATTTCTCCGAGTCCAAACAGGACTGTTCGGCAGTCGCGGCCTCCGCGTCTGACTTCTTCCGGTAAAGCACCACGACGTTGCCAACTTGCATGATGAGGTGGCTTGACGTCTTCTCTGCGAGTTGGGGCGCAAGTTCCTTCTTCTCTTCCTTGTGCTCGTCGAACTTCACCTTGATGAGCTCGTGATGCTTGAAGCCTTCGTCGAGGCCCTGGATGAACTGCGGACTCAGCCCGGCCTTGCCGACCTTGAACGTGGCGTTGAGTTTCTGGGCCGCGGCCTTGAGCTTGCGGATTTCGGGATTGGGAAGTTTCGGGAGCATGATCAAATGGTTGAGGTAGCATCCGACGTGAGTCGGATCACTTTTCCGATCAGATCCGGCTCACGCCGGATGCTACAGATGGGATGAGATTGTTCGCGAGGCATCGGCTTTCTATTTGGCGACGCCCTTGAGCATGGCCTCACGCCGCGCCTTGAATTCAGAACCGGGTTTCCATTCCGGCCATTGGTTCGCACCGGCGACGCGCCAGCCGATTTCGAGCAGCAGCCTCAGGTCATCCACGCCGCCGGACATGTCCCAGTCGGGCTTCACCTCATCGGTGACCTTGTGGTAATCGCGCTCCGTGTACTCATCGATTTTCTTCTGACCGTAGCCCGCGGGCTGGCCGATGAAATCGATGCCGGACTTCAGGTAAAGCGCCGGCACGCCGAGCTTCGAGAACTCAAAATGGTCCGAGCGAAAGAAGCGTCCTTTCTCCGGGCCGGAGTCGGGCTTGATGGCGCGCTGCTGCGCGACCGCCGCTTCCTTCAGCACATCTTCCAGCGTCGAATTGCCGTAGCCGATCACCTCGATGTCGCGCGTGCGGCCCCAGGTGTTGATGCCGTCCATGTTCAAGTTCGCGAGCGTGCGCGTGAGCGGATAGAGCGGATGCTCTGCGTAATACTTCGCACCGAGCAACCCCTTCTCCTCCGCCGTCACCGCGAGGAACAGCACCGAACGTTTCGGTGGCGACTTCAGCTTCGTGTAAGCCTCGGCCAGTTCGAGCAGGCCGGCGGTGCCGGACGCGTTGTCGAGCGCGCCATTGAAGATCTGATCGCCTTCCAACTTCTCGTTGCGCCCGATGTGATCCCAGTGCGCGGTGTAGATGACATACTCATCCTTCAGCTTCGGGTCCGAACCTTCGATCTTCGCGACGACGTTCTGCGAATCGACCGGACGCAGCTTGTTGCGGATGGTGAAGCTCGCCTTCGCGCCGAGCGCCACCGGTTTGAAATCCTTCTTCAACGCCGCCTGCTTGAGCGCGGTGAAATCTTGCCCGGCCTGCGCGAAAAATTCCTGTGCCTTGGGCAGCGTCATCCAGCCCTGAACCGCCACGCGTCCGGCGTTTTTGTTCGGCGACTGGAGATCGAAGTTCTCCCGCGCGTGGCTGGAGATGAGCACGAAGTAGGGATAACCCGCCGGCCCGGTCTCGTGAACGATGAGCGCGGCAGCGGCGCCTTTTGCGGCGGCGATCTCGTATTTGTAAGTCCAGCGCCCGTAGTAAGTCATCGCCTTGCCTTTGAACATCGCGTCGTCGAGCTTCGAGGCGTCGGACGAATCAGCAATCGGCGGATCGTTGATCAGCATCACAATCGTTTTGCCGCGCACATCGACGTCTTTGTAGTCGTCCCAGCCATACTCAGGCGCGACGATGCCGTAGCCGACGAACACAACGTCGGAGTCCGCGACCTTCACCTCCGGTTCGAAGCGCAACGACGTGGCGATCAGATCGCCCGGCATCGAGAACGCCAGCTTCTTCGCGCCGGTCGCGATGGAAACTTCCGCTTCAGACGTCACGCCCATGAGCGGAACTTTCTGGATGTAACTGCCGTCGGGATGACCGGGTTTCAGGCCGTAGCGTTTGAACGCATCGACGAGGTAACGAACGGTCAACTCCTCGCCGCGCGTTGCCGGGCCGCGTCCTTCAAACTCATCCGACGCGAGCCGCTTGATGTGCGCCATCAACTGGTCGGTCTGAATGCTGTCGCTGGCGGCAGAGATGGCTGCAGGCGCGGCGTCAGCTCCGAAGACGAGGAATTCAAACATCGCCACGAGGCAGAGGAAAAGAATGCTTCTTGAGGATGAACCGCCCTCACCCCGGCCCTCTCCCCCAGGAGAGGGGGCGCGAATCACCAGAATCGAGATGTCTTCGCTTGTCGCCGCGTTCGCAGACCGGCAAGGCACGCGACAGAAACCGGACAATAGCCCGAAGTCATCACCGCGCTCCCTCTCCTGGGGGAGAGGGCCGGGGTGAGGGCGGACCAAATCAAACGCGACGTAACTAGTCCGCTGATATCCAGCCGAGTTAGTATCGCTATAGATTCGCGTCTTCATGGTTCCGTGCGCCAACGAGGCTACGCGGCATCCGCTGCTTGTAAACGAAAACAAAAAAAGGGCTGCCGTTTGAACGGCAGCCCTGAAAGTCGAACCGCAACCGCTTACTTGTGATTCTTGATGAAGCTGATGCACTGCGTCACTTCGGGCACGGAGTGATCCCAGTTGTATTCGAACTCGATGGAGATGTTGCCCTCGAAGCCCTGCTTCTTCAGTTCGGCCAGCACCAGCGCCATGCGGCCGACACCGGTGCCCGTTGGCACTTCATGAGCCTGCGGGCCAAACTCCGTCTTGTCCTTCAGGTGCGCGCTGATCACGCGACCCTTGAGCACCTGGATGCAGTAAAGCGGATCAAGGCCGCTCGTCTGCCAGTGACCGGTGTCCGCGCAAGCGCCGATGCGGGCGTCGCGATCCTTGGTCACCTCGACGATGTAATGCGGATCCCAGACGCGATAGTTCGGGTTCTTGACCTGACGTGGATGGTCGTGGATGCCGACGCGGATGTCGTGCTGCTTCACGAGCGGCTCGATGATGTCGAGCTTGTCCACCTGCTCGGTCGTGACGCCGTAGAGTTTCAGGCGTTTCGCGAACTTGAAGATCTGTTCCCACTCCGCCTGGTCCTTGCCGCCCACCACGCCGTAATTCACCGCCTTGATGCCGTGCTCGGCCAGCTTCTTCTCGACGCGCTGGATGACCTCCTCGGACGCCGTGTGGCCCCACTTGATGTTGGGTTCTTCCTTGGTGAGCTTCTGGCCCGGGAAAAATTCGATGACCTTGCCGCCGGCCTGAGCGGTCTTCTCAATGGCCTCGAAGACGCTGAAGCGATTGAACGTGTAAGCCTGGCAGCCGACCGCGAATCCATTCTGCTTGCAGGCATCCGGGATGGGATCGGCGGAGACATTGAGGGCCGCGACGAGCGCGCAGGCCGTGAGACTGAGGGAGCGGAGGAACAAGTGTTTCATAAGTTTATGGTTCGTCAAAGGCGACAAGTCAGCGCCATCGCGTTTGGTTGAGTGAACGGGCGAATGGCACCCCGAACTGACGGGCGAGTCAAAGAGAAATTCAATCCTGGGCCACGCGACCCCCCGTTACTTCAATTCGATGCCAACCGGGCAGTGATCGGAGCCGGTGATGTGCGGCTGGATGAAGGCGCGCTTGAGCTTCGGCTTGAGCGCGGTGCTCACGAGGAAGTAGTCCAGCCGCCACCCGATGTTCCGGGCGCGGGCCGTGCCCATCGGGCTCCACCAGGTGTAATGACCGCCGCCCTTCTCGAACTCGCGGAAGGTATCCACGAACCCCGCCTGCACGAAGGAAGCGAACCCGGCGCGTTCCTCGGGGGTGAAGCCGTGGTTCTTCACGTTGGCCTTGGGATTCGCCAGATCGATCTCCGTGTGGGCGACGTTGAGATCGCCGCAGAAGATCACGGGCTTCTTCCTCTCCAGCTTCTTGAGGTAGGCGATAAAATCGCGGTCCCACTGCTGGCGATACGGCAGACGTGTCAGCTCGCGCTGGGAGTTCGGCACATAAACGTTCACGAGGTAAAATCCATCGTACTCCGCGGTGACCACGCGGCCCTCGCCGTCGTGATGCTCGTGGCCGATGCCGTTGGTGACGTTCCCCGGGCGATGCTTCGTGAAAATGACCGTGCCGGAGTAACCCTTCTTCTGCGCGCTGTTCCAATACGTCGTGTAATGCGCGGGCCAGAGCTGCTCGACCTGATCCGGGCTGGCCTTCGTCTCCTGCACGCAGAGGATGTCCGGCTGCTCACCGTCGAGATACTCCAGAAAATTCTTCTTCAGCACGGCGCGCAGGCCGTTGACGTTCCAGGAAATCAGTTTCACGCGGCGAGCGTAGCTTGGAGATTTTGGAGAGGCCAGTCGTCTTGCACGCTACCCGCCGATCACGCCGACACGCCGCAACTGCAGCACCGGTTCCTCGGCGGCCTTGGATGAAACGAGATCCACGTCGAACTCCACCATCCAATCATTGTGCTCCTCCGGATCGACCAACACCTGCTGCACGCGCCAGGTCTTCTTGTCCTCGGACGCAATCACGTACGTATGACGAAGATTGCGCGCGTTCGGATCGAGACAGATGTATTGATGCCCGGCGTGATAATCGTCGATGGCCTTGCGCAGACGGACGGCGTTCCATGCTTCTGATGTAGCAGCCGACGTGAGGAGGCTCTGATCCTCTGCAATGACGGCCGATGG
>JBDHQG010000075.1:0-10939 GCA_039806925.1 Limisphaerales bacterium | reverse complement strand
GTCGCCGGCGGGGGAACCGGTGCGGGACGGCGACTGGCTTCAGGCAAAAGGCTGGGACATTCTTTTTCCTGCGCGCGACGGCGCCGACGGCATGGAAGGGGCGCAGTCCGAGAAAGCCCTCGCCCGCGCGACCCTCAAACGCAGCCTCGAACGATTGCCCACGATTCTCGAAGGGTTGGTGTAGGCATGTCTTTAGAGCCGGTCTGAAATGGCGAGGGGTGCTGATTTCAGACAGGCAATTGGCCTAAACGATGCAGTCCATTGCCGGGTGGCCCGTTCCTAACTGAGGCTCAGGCCAATCATTGTGGAGAAGATCTCATCATGTGTTCCAGGTCGCCATGTTCCGGGTCGCCACATTCTGCCTTCTGCCAGGTCGGGGGCCATGATTGCCAGGCATTGACCGCCGTGGATCGACACGGGGCGAAACGCACAGATGCCCGTGACGGGGGCAGGCTCCATCACGGGCATCCTTGTTCGCCTGTCCCAACGTCGCCATCAAGTGGCGGCGTCGGAAGCAGGCGGGGTGGGCGGGGCGGTTGAGCGGACAAAAGTTTACCGCCGCAGCAGGACTGTGGGCAGACAGTGTATCTGCTGCGGCGGGTTTGGACCCCGCGGCAGGGCTTGGGCGGGTAGCGCCGCGGGAGAGGAATGACGGAACGCGGGGAAGGAAAGGTCGCCGCTGCGACTTCCCGTCCGGCAGCGGGCCCCAGGCGGTGGCCGCCGCCGGCGAGTTCGCCCGCTTGTCCGTTAAAAATGTTTTCTTCAAGACCATTGTTGTGAGGTTGTGAACCGGGCTGGCACGTTCAGTCCCGGTCTAGGCCGCGACCGCAGCGGCCACTGCGGCGGGGTTCAGTTGAAGCGCCTCAGCCGACACGACGCGATCGATGTCGAGCAGGGTTTTCACGCGGTTCTTAATCCGGGCCATGCCAAAAATGTAGTCCGCCCGGAGTCCTCCACCGAAATCCGGCGGATTTTCGATTTCACCGGCAGCCACCTGGACCACTTCTTCCACCGCATCGACAATCAGCCCCGTCAAGGCATGACCGCCGCGACTCGAACGTACCTGCACCACCACGATGCAGGTCCGCTAGGTGTCCTCGATGCGGCTCAGTTCAAACCGGCAGCGCAAATCCAGGATGGAAATCACTTTTCCGCGGAGGTTGATGACGCCCTTGATGTGGGCCGGCAGCTGCGGAACGCTGGTAATTTCGGTCATGCGGATGATTTCGCGCACCCGCATCACCGCGATGCCATAGGATTCCTGCCCCAGCTGGAAAGTCAGGTAGCGCCCGGCGAGATTTTTTCCCGCGTCATTCGTGCCGTCGTTTGTTGTCGTGTTCATGCTTGCGCCAGTGCGGCCCGCTGGTCCCGCCACATCGGGGCGCGGATGCCAGAAGCCCGTTATCCAAAAGCAAAAGGCACAACTGAACCGGCTTGCCTCCGGGAGACAAAGTTCAGTTGTGCCTTCGACTTGCAGGCCTCTTTCAGCCTGCTCGAGAAAGCCGTCCGCAACCGAGTTGCGAACCTTCCGCAGGAGGTATCGGCTCCTTCTCAAATTCCATTAGCAACTTTTCCAAACAATTTTTTCGCGCCGGCACAGGGACCGCAGTTTGCCGGGGAACCGCCCGAATTCATGGGTAATGCGGCGGCGGAATCGGCCGATACCAATGGGCAATTGCGCCACCGCACCACTTCGATGCGGACCATGAAAGCTTCTCTGCCCGTCACCGAACCAGCACGCCTTGATGCGCTGCACGAATACGAGATTCTGGATACTCCGCCGGATCGGACGCTGGACGACCTCGTCCGGCTGGCGGGGGAGATCTGCGAGACTCCGATCGCGCTGGTGAGCCTCGTGGATCAGGAACGGCAATGGTGCAAGGCAAAGCTCGGAATCGAGGTTTGCGAAATTCCCCGGGAACAATCCTTCTGCGCGCATGCCATTCTGGATCCGTTCCAGCCTCTCGTGGTGGGCGACGCGCAGGCCGATCCGCGGTTTCGGGACAACGAATTCGTGGCGGGATCTCCCGGAATCCGCTTCTACGCGGGCTTTCCGCTCGTCACCCCCGGCGACCACGCCCTCGGCACGCTCTGCGTCATCGATACCCGGCCACGGCAGATCTCGGGCCGGCAGACCGAGGCGCTGCGAATTCTTGCCCGGCAGGTCATGACGCAGTTCGAGCTGCGGCGCAGCCTTCGCGAAATGTGGCATGCCAACGAAACCGCCTGCCGGCGCGAGGCCCAGTTTGCCGAGGCCCAACGCATCAGCCGCACGGGCAGCTGGCACTGGGACATCAGCGGCGACACGCTCAGCTGGTCGGATGAAACCTACCGCCTGCTCGGGCATCCGCCGCATTCCTTTTCCCCCACGGCCCGGCTCTGCCTGAAAAATCTCGCGCCACGGTCGCGAAAATTGTTTCGGGACCGGGTGAAAAAAGCGCTGGAGGAAAAGGTTCCCTTCGAGTTCGAGACCCGGGGCCGGCTGGCTTCCTCCGGCGAAGTCCGAATCCTTCATCTCACCGGAGATGTAATCCGGGACGCCACGGATCGTCCGGTGGAGATGCTCGGAACCATTCGCGACGTCACGGACGCCCGAAACGCGGAGACGACGTTGCGTGAACAGAAGGATTTGCTGCAAAGCATCTATGAAGGGGTGGAGGAGGCGATCTTCGTGGTGGATGTCGATGTGACCGGCGAATTCCACTTCGCCGGCCTCAACCCCGCCCATGAGCGATTGTTCGGCCTGGACGCCGGAGGCGTGCGCAGACAAACGCCCGGGCAGCTTGCCGGACGCATCCCGCCCCATGTCATCGCCGCGATCCGCGCGAACTACGAGCGCTGCCTTCGGAGCGAACGCGGGATCGAGCACGAGGAGACGCTGCCGGTGAACGGACGGGAAGTTTGCGTGCTGACCCGGCTTTCATCCGTCCGGAACGCCGAGGGCAGAATCCATCGAATCATCGGCACCTCGATCGACATCACCGCGCGCAAACGCGCGGAGACCGCCCTGCAAAAGGCCCGCGCCGCGGCGGAGGCGGCGAATGCCGACCTGGCCGAGACCAACCGGCAGATGGAGGAATCCATCCAT
Source organism: Limisphaerales bacterium (assembly GCA_039806925.1). Lineage (GTDB taxonomy): Bacteria > Verrucomicrobiota > Verrucomicrobiia > Limisphaerales > JADJPG01 > JADJPG01. The sequence continues at coordinate 7,851 of JBDHQG010000075.1, read as the reverse complement.
CGCGCCAACCGTCTCGCCCTCGCCGCCGAGGCCGCCAGCCGCGCCAAGAGCGAGTTCCTCGCCACGATGAGCCATGAAATCCGCACGCCGATGAACGGCGTGATCGGCTTCACCGGCCTGCTCGCGGAATCCGCCCTGACCCCGGAACAGCGCGAGCAGGTGGAGATCATCCGGTCCAGCGGCGAAACTTTGCTGGCGCTCATCAACGACATTCTCGATTTCTCCAAGATCGAGGCGGGTCGCATTGAGATAGAACGAATCGAGTTCGACATCGCCGACGCCGTGCAACAAACGCTGGCTGTCCTGCGGACCCGCGCCGCGGCAAAAAACCTGGAACTGAAGGCGCACCTTCATGAATCCGTCCCGCCGATCGTCGTGGGCGATGTGACCCGCCTCCGGCAGATCCTCCTGAACCTCGCGGGCAACGCCATCAAGTTCACCGAGCGCGGAGGCGTCACCCTCGAGATCCGCCGCTGCGAGCTGCCCGTGGCCGGCCGGTCGCGCGCCGGAAGTCAACCGCCCGCGTCCTCCGCCGGACGAGGCGAACCGTTCGACCTCCATTTCACCATCCGCGACACCGGCATTGGCATTCCGCCGGAACGACTGAACCGATTGTTCAAGGCGTTCAGCCAGGTGGACTCGTCCACCACCCGGCGTTACGGGGGAACCGGGCTCGGGCTCGCGATCTCCAAAAAACTCTGCGAGCTCATGGGCGGAGGAATCCATGTGGAGAGCACCCCGGGATTTGGATCCGCGTTTCATTTCACCGTGCAGGTGGATCTCGCGGCGCATCCCGCCGGTACGTCGCAAGCTCCTTCAAACACGGACGCGCCCGCCGGCAATGCCGCGAGCCTCCCGCCCCGGCCCCTGCGCGTCCTGCTCGCCGAGGACAACCGGGTCAACCAGGCCCTCGCCACCGCCCTGCTGAAGAAGGCCGGCTGCACCGTGACAGTCGCGGCCAATGGCACGGAGTGCCTGGAGATTCTAAAGCAACAGCCTTTTGATGTCGTTTTCATGGATGTGTGCATGCCCGGCATCGACGGTTACGAGACGACGCGCCGCATCCGCTCCGGTGAATCCGGGGCGCGCACCGCGCGCATCTACATCGCCGCCATGACGGCCAACGCGCTGGAAGGCGACCGGGAACGCTGCCTCAGTTCAGGAATGGACGACTACCTTGCGAAGCCGTTGAACAAACAGGAATTGCTGGCCTCCCTGCGGCGTGCCGGCGAGCACGATCCCGATGCAGGCCCGGGCCCGGCGCGGAGCCAGGCGCCCGCCACACCCACGTTTGATCCACGAAGCTTTTGATCTGAACTGCCCATCGTATGAACACGCCCAACCCGATTACACCCCACGCTCCCGCCGAACGGCGGCCTCTGAACATTCTCCTGGCCGAGGACAACGCGACCAACCAGAAGCTGGCCGTCGCCATCCTGGAAAAGCAGGGCTACAGCGTCTCCGTCGTGGACGATGGCAGGCAGGCCATCCACGCGTTCGAAACAAATGATTACGACGCGGTCTTGATGGACATGCAAATGCCCGAGGTGGACGGACTGGAAGCCACGGTCGCCATTCGATCCTTCGAGAAACCTTCCGGCCGTCACGTCCCCATCATCGCGCTGACCGCCAACGCGATGACCGGCGACCGCGATCGCTGCCTTCAGGCCGGGATGGACGACTACCTTTCCAAACCCCTGCGCGCCGGGGATCTGCTCGCGATGATTCAACGGCTCGTCTCCAAACCGCCCGTGGCCCGCAGTGCTGGAGCCACCGCGCCCCAGACGCGGCCGGAAATCCTGGACGACGTCTTTGACTACCAGGCCAGCGTGCAACAAATCGGCGATGACCCCGAGCTGCTGGTGCAACTGGTGGGCGTCTTCCTCGATCAACTGCCCGCCCTGCTCCCGCCGCTGGCCGCCGCCGTGGAATCCGGCGACGCCGCATCCATCCGGCAGACCGCCCACGCGCTGGGCTCCTCCGTCAGCGTGATTGCCGCGCGACGCGCCAAGGATGTTGCACGGAAGCTTGAGCTGATGGGATTGAACGCGGACCTCGCCCTGGCCGGGGAAACCCATGCCGAATTGATCGCCGAGTTCAACACGCTCCAGTCCGCGCTCAACGCGAATCCCGCGCTGAAGGCGGCATGAGCGAAAGCAACCGAGCGCCGCTGGCGGGCAAACGCATCCTCGTCGTCGACGATGACGCTGGGATGCGCCTGCTCATCACCCACCATCTCAAGAAGAACGGCTGCGAAGTCATCGCGGCCTCCGGCGTCGAAGACGCCAAAAAACGTTTCCCGAGGAATACGCAGGCGCAGCTCGATGCCGTCGTCACCGACTACCTGATGCCGGACGGCACCGGTCTCGACCTGCTGGAATGGATCAAGGAACACGACCACGCGCTCGCGGCCATCTTCGTGACGGCGGTCGGCGAGCGCGAGCTGGTGAAACGCAGCCTGCGCACCGGCGCGTGCGATTTCCTGGACAAGCCCGTCCAGATTCAGCTGCTCCTGCGATCCGTCGCGGATGCCGCGGATCGCACGCGGCGCCAGCGCGCGCTCGAGGACGCCGAATCCTCCGTCCAGGAGGTGGGAAAGCTGCAACAGTTCATGCTCGGCAGCAATCCCGCCCGCCTGTCAGAAATCGTCGACATCTGCTGGCACCCCAGGCACCTGGCCGGCGGCGACCTCGTGAACGTCTTCAACCTCGGGCCGGAGCGGCTGCTCGTGGTCGTCGCCGACGTATCCGGGCACGATCTCAAGGCCGGGTTCATCTCCGCCTTCTTCCAGGGCGTCGTCCGCGGCATGGTGGAGAAGAACACCCCGATTCAAGAGGTGTTCTCCTACTTCAACCGCTTCCTCGTCCGGGAATGGAACGGCGGCCAGGCCGGCGGCGCTTCCTCACCGTTCGATGTCTCCGCCTCCGTCTCCGCCTGCGCCTTCGACATCGACCTCGCGCGCGGCAGCCTCTCCATCTGGAACAGCGGGTTTCCCATTCCCATCCTCGCCGACCAATGCGGCTCGACGCGGCGCTGCGGGGAAACGGCCAGTCATCCACTCGGGTGGTTCGAGGAAGATTCATCCACGCTTTTCCAGCAGCAGTTGGAGAGCGGCTGCTTTGTTTATGCGTGGACGGACGGCTTGGAAGACCTCGCCGGGCAGCTGGGCCTGAGCCCGCTCAGCCTCGCCGAGACGCTGCTGAAGGCCAAGCGGGACAACGTTCAACCCGCCTTCCTGAACGAGTGCGGGGATGATGTGCTCCTCGTGCGGCTGAACCTGCATCCCGAAAGGCAAAAGCAACCGGACGGAACACCCGGCCGGCTGCTTTACCACGAGTACTTTCAAGACCACGTCCTGCGCATCGACGAACTGCAAATGCAGTGGGAGAAGTGCCTGCAAACCGCGGTGCCCTCGCTGCCGGAATCGAAACTCTTCGACCTGCTCCTGTGCTCCAGGGAAGCCGTGATCAATGGCATCAAACACGGATGCGCGGCCAGCCCGGACCGTCCTTGCACCTACGAAATCACCCACCACCCCGGAAACGGGCTGCTGCGGGTGACGGTGCATGATCCCGGTCCCGGCCACAGCTTCGACTGGGAGGAGCACGAGAAGGCGGCGGAAACCGAACTGCTCGACGTCCATCGCGGGCTGATTCTCATCAACCGCCTGCCCGCTCAAACCCAGTTCGCGCGCCGCGGCGCGAGCGTGATCATGGACTTCGACCTCAAACAACCCTAGCCCGAACGACGTAGTGGGAAGTAGGACAGGCATCCTGCCTGTCCCGGCCTGCAAAGCTGCGGATAACAGAGAATGACGGTTCGTCTGGCCAAATCGTTTGGTGTTCGCGTTGGTGAACTCTGGACAGGCTGGAAGCCTGTCCTACGAACGCGGCGGTCCTCAGCTGGAACGATGCAGTAGAAGGTAGGACAGGCATCCTGCCTGTCCCGACTGCAAGGCGATAGGTAATGAAAAAGGATGGCTCGCTGAGTCAAACCGTTTGGTGTTCGCGTTGGAGAACTTCAGGACAGGCTGGAAGCGCTGTCCTACCGGGCCGATCCGTCACTGGATCGAAAATCCAACGGCATCGTTCCGGCTCAGGTCGTGATGCGTTAGTCCGAGTGGAACGGTCAACCTGGCCGTTTTCGGCGGTAACCTGCCGCCGTGTTGTGCGCACGTCATTTACTATTTCATGTGCGTACGGTGCGCACCGCTGCCGGGCGGGTTGCCCGTTCCACCCGGAACTCAAACGAATAATTCCGGCTGAGAAGGATCGAACTTGATTCTCCCCTCTTCGCTTCCTTCGTTCCCTTCTGTTTCCCTCCACGACGTTCCCCTTGCCACGACGGCCCGATTCCCCTACTGCTACCGGCGATCGGTTTAACCAACAACGCATCAACGAACCCATGTCATCGCTCGCAGGAAAACTCGGAATCGTCTTCGGCGTCGCCAACAAACGCTCCATCGCATGGGCCATCGCCCAGGCCTGGCACAAGGCCGGCGCCAAGCTCGCCTTCACCTACCAGGGCGAACGCCTGAAGGACAACGTCGAGGAACTCGCCGGCACGTTCGGCGCCGACACGCTCCTGATGCCCTGCGACGTCACGAAAGACGAGGACATCGCCAACGTCTTCAAAACCGTGGGCGAGAAATTCGGCAAGCTCCACCTGCTCCTGCACTCCGTGGCGTTCGCGCCGAAGGACGCGCTGGAAGGCGAATTCGTCAACACCAGCCGCGAGGCCTACCGCATCGCGCACGACATCAGCGCCTACTCGCTCGTCGCGCTTTCCCGCGCCGCCATGCCGCTGATGACCGAGGGCGGCAGCATCGTGGCCATGAGCTATTACGGCGCGGAGAAGGTGGTGCCGCACTACAACGTCATGGGCGTGGCGAAGGCCTCGCTCGAAGCCAGCATGCGCTATCTCGCCTACGATTTGGGTCCGAAGAAAATCCGCGTGAACTGCATCAGCGCCGGCCCGATGAACACGCTCGCCGCGCGCGGCATCGCCGGCTTCATGGACATGATGAAGCACTACGAGGCGCACGCGCCGCTCAAGCGCAGTTGCACCAGCGATGAACTCGGGCACACCGGCGTATTCCTCGCGAGCGATGGCGCCGCAGCCATCACCGGACAGGTGCTCTACGTGGACGGCGGCTACCAGATCATGGGCATGTAACTCAGCCTCGATTTCCGAAAACAAAACGAGCCGCTCCGTGACTGGAGCGGCTCGTTTTGCTTTGGCGATGCGCGAAGCGCTTCCTCGACCTGTTGGAAGATCATGTCGACTCGCGGAGCGAGGCATGATGGTAGCCGTGGACTTCAGTCCACGGAACTGGAAGCAAAGAGAACGCATCGTCGCGGAGCGACGATTGAGAGGGGACATCAAGAACAAGGATCTTCAAGCGTCGCTCCGCGACGCGGTCGCCTGCCCAACTGCACCGTGGGCTGAAGCCCACGGCTACCGTCAGCGGTCGCTCTGCGACCCCCGGAGACACGGAGCGAAGTTGTCGGCCTGCCGAAACCGAATCTACTTCTTCCCCTTTGTTGGCGTCGTCCCCTTGCCGGCCTTCGCCTCGGTCGGCTTTGGAGCCAGGGCATCGAGGCGCTTCTTGAGATCGTCGAAGTCCTTGCGCAGATCGCGGTTGGCTTTCTGGAGGGTCATCACTTCGTTGCGCAGGGAACCGACTTCGGCCGCGGTCGTCTTTCTGGTGTCGAGCAGGGTGGTGAGGGCGCGCTCGGCGGTGGCGCGCGTCGGGCTTTCCTTGGGCGCGTTGGCGAGTTTCTCCAAGGCGCCGGCGGCTTTCAAATCGCCGAGAGTGCCGAGGCCGGTGATGGCGGCGAGCTGCACGCGACGCTTGGAGCTGTCGAGGTAGCGCAGCAGGAATTCGCGGACGGCGTCCTTCTTTTCCTCGTTGGCGGCGAGGCGCGCGAGGGTGTCGAGGCCGCGGGCGAATCCGCCGCTGGTGAAGGCGGCTTCGGATTTCTGGAGGGCGTCTATCAGCGGCTGGATGTAGCTGGCGTCGGCCTGACCGCGGATGGCGGTGATGGCGGCGTCGGCGACGTTGTTGCGGTAGGAGGTGGATTGCAGGCCCTTGAGGATCGCCTCGCGGACTTCGGGCTTCGCGTAGGCGCCGATGGAGCTTAGGAGCGTGCCTTGGATGTCCGGGTTCTTTTCGCTGGCGAGTGATTTCTTGAGGGCGTCGTAGCTCTTCTCGCGATAGAAGCCGGCGATGGCGGAGACAACTTCGCGGCGGACGCGGGCGTCGCTCTGCTTCGCGGACGCGATGAGGGCGTCGAGGGCTTCGTCAGTCTGGATGGCGCTGATCGCGCGCGCGGCGGCGAGGCGCACGCCGTGGAAGGAGTCGTTGTTGAGCGCCTCCTTGAGCTTGGCGAGCGCGTCGGCCTTGCCGCTGAGCTGCTCGACGGCGCTGAGGCGGCCGAGCATGTCGGTCTTGTCCGCGAGCTGCGCGTGGAGCATCGCGGTGGGGACGTTGAAGGTGATCTTGGCGAGGAGCGTGTAGTTCGGATCGATGCGGATGACTTCGGGTGCCTCGGGAAGCGTGATGTAGAAGTCCTCGGCTTTTTCCTTCACGGTCAGCGTGCGTTCGGTGATGGCGCCGGACTTGCCCTTGAAGCGCACGGGCAACGGGACGTTGAAGAGCAGCACGTCGTCGCTGAGTTTCTGGACCTGCTGGATGGTGACCTTGGCGAGCTTGGTGCGTTCGTCCCAACTGTAGCTGATGTTCAGCTCGGGATGGTGCGCGTGATAGACGTACTGGTTGAAGAACTGGTCGAAGGAACGGCCCGAGAGTTCCTCGATGACCTTGTTGAAGTCGTCGGTGGTGACGTTGCCCAAGGCGTGACGCTCGAGGTAGGTCTTCACGATCTTGCGATAAAGATCCTCGCCGAGCTGGCTGCGGAGCATGTGGAGAATCCACGAGCCTTTTGGATACGCGTGAAAGCCGAACTGTTCGTTCGGGCTGTTGAAATCGCGGCGGACGATGGGGTTGGTGTCGTTCGGCTGGTTCAGGACGGCGTTGGCGTTGGCGCGCATCTGGTAGAGGAAATTTTCGCGGCCATCCTTGTGGCCCTCGTACAGCGCGTCGTAATAGGTCGCGAAGCCTTCGTTGAGCCAGAGGTGCGACCAGTCCTTGCAGGTGACGAGATCGCCGAACCACTGATGCGCCAGCTCGTGCGCGACGAGGCCGGTGCTGTCGCGGAGATTTTCGCTCGCGGCGGTGAAGAGTGTGTTGTCGGTGAGAATGGTGATCGAGGTGTTCTCCATGCCGCCGGCGGTGAAGTCATTGACGCAGACCTGATCATACTTCGCCCACGGATAGGGGACGCCAATCTCTTTCTCAAAAAACTCCATGATGTCCTTCGTGCCGCGGAAGGAGGTCTCGGCCTGGGCGATTTGCGACGCGGGCGTCCAGAAGGCCATCGGGATGTCGCGGTATTTGTCCTCGATCTTCTTGAAGTTGCCGGCGCAGAGCGCGATGAGGTAGTTCGCGTGCGGCTTGTCCTGGAGCCAGCGCACGGCGACGAGGCCGGTGGTGGCGTCCTTTTCCTCGGACATCTTGCGGCCGTTCGAGATGACCACCATGCCTTCGGGCACGCGGCAGGTGACCTCGCTGGTGAACTTCTCGTTGGGCGCGTCGAAGCTCGGGAACCAGTGGCGCGCTTCGAGCGGTTCGCCTTGTGTCCAGATGTGCGAATCGGTCGCCGGATAGCCCATCTCGGGCGTGCGGAAGTAAAGGCCCATCTGCGGCACGGCGCTGTAGTGAATGGTGACGTTGGCCTCCTGATCGGCGGGGATCGGTTCGGCGAAGTTGATGATCACCTGCTTGTCCGT
>JBDHQG010000074.1:0-11016 GCA_039806925.1 Limisphaerales bacterium | reverse complement strand
GCGGCAACGGCACATGATGCACCCTTGAGATCGTCGTGGCCTTCGCGCGCATAAATCGTCAACGAATTGGAGCCGATACCCTCGACGCGGGCGCCCATCTGCACGAGCAAGCCGAGCAGGTGCAGGATATGTGGTTCTGAGGCTGCCTCACGGCTTGGGACCGTTGTTTGAAGACTGGCTGGCGCGACATTTCCCGGAGCGCCGCGAGAAAGTTCTGGGACGTCTGAAGGCGATTCGTGGCGGAAAGATCAACGACCCGCGTTTTGGTTCACGGATGCGGGGGGAAGGGATCTTTGCGGAGCAGATCGAGGCGCTCTTTGCGACGGCGTGTCGCAAGGCTGGCATCGCCGGACGCCGGCCAGAAATGTCAGCCGCTGCTTTTCGCGTTCCTTCTTCAGCGACTGAAAGTAGGCAAAGTACGTTTCCATTTGGGTGAATCTCGGATGCAGATTCGGAGACACTATCGACAGAAACCGTGTCAGCAACAGGACACTTCCGTCACGAACGCGAAAAATTCGTCCGACCGCCGAAAACGATGAATCCTTTCGGGTCGGCGTCGGGACTTTGGAAGTGGGCGGGAAAGCTGGAGGAGACCGGACGAACGGCCGAGACAGGCTTCGCGCAGCCGCCGCAACGGTGTTTCAAGCGGCGGACGGCGGTTTCGTTTTGGGCGGCCGGCGTCGAGGTCGGAGTCATCGATTTTAAGTTTGCGACTGGTGGGAGGGGCAGCCCCCGCTGCCCGCTCCCGCCAGAAGTTCCACGTATGTTCCTACGCAGGAGAGGTAACCCGACGACGGCTTCCACGCCATTGGCAAGGCCCACAGTCAGCGCTTCGGGAAGTGCCCGCACGCGAAGCCAGGGGATTTACTGAAGCCCTGAACCACAACAGCCGCGCCGGGCTGAGAGATCGCTCAGGCGGGCCCTTACAACAAGCTGGCCGACGCGGCATCAAGGAACAGCGTGCAGTGGGCTTGCTTCCGCAAGATCGAGCCCGGGCAGGCCGTGGTAACGGGGCCTTTCAGCGAATCACGAACGGCCTGGGCCTTGCGCCTCTCGGGGACAATGCAGAGCATCCGTCGTGCGGAGCAGAGCATCGGAATGGTGAGGGTGAAGGCGTATTGCGGCACGGCTTCCAGATTCGGGAAATGCCCTTCGCCCACCTGCTGCTGGCGGCAGCCTTCATCGAGCTTCACCAGCTTTACCTGGTGAGGATCGGAAAAGTCGGCGACCGGTGGATCGTTGAAGGCGATGTGCCCGTTCTCGCCGATGCCGAGGCAGCACAGGTCGATCGGCTGGGCGGACAATAAGCTGGCGTAGCGCGCGCATTCGGACAGCGGCAACAGGGCGTCACCTTCGAGGTAGTGAAAAACGCGGGGCTTCACGCGGGATTCGACCCGCTCGCGCATGTAATGCCGAAAGCTGGCGCGATGCCGGTCATCGAGGCCGAGATACTCGTCCATGTGAAACAGCGTCACCTGCGACCAATCCACCCCGCCCAGGGCCGCCAGCGCATCCAAAAACTGCAGCTGCGAGTTGCCCGTGGCGAGAATGACCGCTGCCGATCCATTTTGCCTCAGCACTGCTTGAAGGTGATCCCGCGCCTGCTGCGCGGCATCCGAGGCAAGCTGCGCCTCCGTGTCATAAACACGAACCGGCAGCGCATCGGCGACAAAGGATTTCATCAAACCGCGAGCGGAAACTTCGGAAGGAGGCGTCATGGGCGGAGCGTATTCCTCGTCTCGGGTCATGGCAACTCCAGGCCTCGAATTCACCGCGAGACCAAATTTTTTTGAACCCCGATTTTGAAGTTTATTTTTCCAGCAAACCAGATATGGTCGCCCACGAATTCCAGACAGCTGTTCGACGAAGGCACCGGTATTGTACCGACTGTCAACGTTTGATGCCTCTGGTCCACCATATCCACTAGCAAACTGCGGATGAAAACCATTCTTGTAATCGATGACGACAAGGATCTTCGGCAGGCACTCACCAGTGCGTTGGAAGCCCAGGGATGGGACGTCATATCCGCCTCAAACGGCGACGATGGAGTCGAGCTCGCGCGCAAGCACCTGCCCAAGGTCATATTGTGCGACCTGCTGATGCCGGGAAAAAACGGGTTCCGGGTCTGCTCAACCATCCGGGATGACGATGCGTTGAAATACTCCATCCTGATCGCGATGTCGGGAAAGGGATTCGAGGACACCAGGCAGGCGGCCATGGAAGCAGGCGCGGACGAGTTCATGGTCAAGCCGCTCGATTTCGCGCGTTTGTGCGAGATCCTCGGCCAGATCACAAAGCGTTCCGCCCTCGAATCTTCCGCGACGACCGCAACCCCGGCGGCCCCCCCCTTCGTTCGTTTCTGGGGTGTTCGCGGTTCCATCCCGTCTCCCGGGCCGGACACCGTGCGCTATGGCGGGAACACAGCCTGCGTCGAGTTTCGGGCCGGCGGCGAGATCATCATACTGGATGCCGGGACGGGAATCCGCGGATTGGGAAACGCGCTCTCGACCGAATTTGCCGGACGGCCCTTGAAGGTGACGATCCTCATCACACACACGCACTGGGACCACATTCACGGTTTTCCGTTTTTCCAACCTGCCTACGATCCGGCAAATGCAATCCGCGTCCTTGGCTTCGAAGGAACCCGCGAGGGCCTTGCGGGCATTTTCTCAGCACAGATGGAGAGCCCCTATTTCCCCATCGCGCTGGCGCAAATGCCGGGCCACCTGAGCTTCGAGGAGCTTCGAACCATGGAGTTCGCGATTGGGGAGGTTAAAATCCGCGCCGCGTTCGCCAACCATCCAGGCGTCTGCGTTGGTTACAGGCTTGAATCAGGCGGCGCCTGCGTCGCCTACCTGCCCGACCACGAACCCTTCATCCGAATGCGAAACCAAACAACCATTCCCGAGGCGTTGAAAGACCAGGCGCGTCAGTTCGCGATCACCGAAGACGACAAGATGATCCAATTCCTCGAAGGAACGGACGTTCTTATTCTGGACGCGCAGTTTGACTCCGCCGAATACACCACTCACGCAGGCTGGGGGCATACCTGCGTCGATGATGCGGTCGATCTCGCACTCCGCGCCAAAGCGAAGAAACTTTTCCTGTTTCATCACGATCCATCGCACAGCGATTCCAAGATCGAGCAGATGGTTGGACACGCCCGCGCGCTCGTTAAAAAATCAGGCCGGCAACTCGAGGTGGATGCAGCCAGAGAAGGACAGAAAACCGAACTGGCCACGAGCGCGAGCCAAACCAAAAGCCCGCCATTGCCCGCGTAAGTCCGGGCAGTATCCAGCCGAAAAACAAAAAGAGCCGGATTGCTCCGGCTCTTTGGTGATAAGGTCGTTTACGCCTTCACCCAGGCGCTCAGAAGGGTAACGAGGCCAACTTGAATCGCTGTTCGAACCTCGTTACGAGCAAGACCTTTCTGCCAACCCTAAACGAACAGCGAAATGTTCTAACTACTCTGACAGTTGGATGTCGTTTTGGTCACATCCGTTCAAAAAATCCCGCGTCCCTGCGCAATATCTTCCTAAGTAGCTGGGACAAAAAGGCGTAATCACCAAAAACTCAACTGACCGGCTGTGGATTGCGCCACGAATGCCCTTGACCCGCCAAAAGCTGGTCCGCCGCCGCCGGCCCCCACGTTCCTGCCATATAAAACTCTTTGTCCGTCAAAGCCCGCCCCCCCCAATACTCGCGGATCGGATCAACAATTCCCCACGCCGTCTCCACCTCATCCCTACGGATGAACAGTGTCGCATCACCCTCAATCGCCTCCAGCAGCAACCGCTCATACGCCTCCGGCGTGTAGGCACCGAACTCCGAGTCATAGCTGAAATGCATTCGCACCGGACGAATCTGCATGCTCGTTCCAGGCACCTTTCCATTGAAACGCAGCGTAATGCCCTCGTTCGGCTGCAACCGCAGCGTGATCGCATTGGCGTCCAGCTTCGGACCGCACTGCGCCGCAAACAGCACGTTCGGAGTTGGCCGAAATTGAATGCGCACCTCGCTGGCGCTCAGCGACAGATTCTTTCCCGTGCGCAAATAGAACGGCACTCCAGACCAGCGCCAGTTGTCGACATGGAATTTCGCGGCCACATACGTCTCCACGTTTGAACCGGGCTTGACCTTCGTTTCCTGCCGGTAGGCAACCCGCGTCTGCCCGCCGATCTCGCCTTCCGAATACTGGCCCCGCACCACACATTCGCCGATTTGTCCCGGCGACAGCCGGCGAATCGACTTCAGCAACTTCACCTTCTCATCGCGCACCGCCTCCGCCTGCAGCGACACCGGCGGCTCCATCGCGATCAACGCCAGCACCTGCAGCAAGTGATTCTGCACCATGTCACGCAACGCGCCGGCCTCCTCGTAATAACCCCCGCGCGCGCCGACGCCGATCTTTTCGCTCACCGTGATCTGGATGTGATCCACCGACTGGCGGTTCCAGAGCTGCTCGAAAATCGCGTTCGAGAAACGGAACATCAAAATGTTCTGCACCGTCTCCTTGCCGAGATAATGGTCAATCCGGTAAATCTGCTTCTCGTGCGCAAAGCGCGTCAAATCCGCGTTCAGCTTCTGTGCGGAGGCCAAATCGTGACCGAACGGCTTCTCCACCACGACACGCTGCCAGCCACCGCCCGCCTCGTCCTTGCGCAACAGCTTCGCCTTCGACAAATGCTCCACGATCTCCGCGAACTGGCTCGGCGACGTGGACAGGTAAAACACCAGATTGTGCCGCAGCTGATCGTGGCCGAATCCGGACAACATCTCGCCCAGCTTCTGATACGCCGTCTCCTCGGAAAACTCGCCCTGGCAATAAAACAAGTTCGTCGCGAACGCATCCCACACCGCCGGGTCCACGCGCCTGGTGCGAGAGAACTGTTCCAGGCCGGACCTCAACTCCGCACGCCACGCTTCATGCGACTTCTCGCGCCGGGCGAAACCCACGATGCGCACGGGATCAGGGAGCTGTTTCTCCGCGAACAGGTGGTAAAGGGCCGGAATCAGCTTGCGCGCCGTCAGGTCACCGCTCGCACCGAAGATGACGATCGTGCAAGGCTCCACCGTCTTGCGCCCGAAGTCCAACCGACACGTCAGCAACTCATCCAGCTGATCAGAATGTTCCATGGGCGGGACAATGGACAACCCCTTCCGCCATTTCAATCCTTCTTCCGACCGCACATTTTCATCCGAATCCGTCGACCAAATCATCATCGCGCCGCTTGAAGCCTGGCACCTCGCCCGCCATACTCCCGGCCTTTGACGCACATGAATACCCGCACGGAAACCGACAGCATGGGCCCCATCGAGGTGCCCGCCGACCGCTACTACGGCGCGCAGACCGCCCGCTCGCTCATCCACTTCAACATCGGCCGCGACATCATGCCGCGCGAGATCACCAGGTCCTTCGGCATTCTCAAGAAAGCCTGCGCGCTCGTGAACCGCGACCTCGGCAAACTCGCCGAGGACAAGTGCAAGCTCATTATCCAGGCCGCGGACGAAGTCATCGCCGGCAAGCTCGACGCGCATTTCCCGCTCCACGTCTGGCAGACCGGCAGCGGCACGCAGTCGAACATGAACGCCAACGAGGTCATCTCGAACCGCGCCATCGAAATCGCCGGCGGCCAGATGGGCAGCAAGAAGCCCGTCCATCCGAACGACGACGTGAACATGTCGCAGTCCTCGAACGACACGTTCCCCACCGCGATGTCCATCGCCGCCGCGACGGAGCTTGAGCAAACGCTTCTTCCACAGGTGAAGTCCCTCCGCGACGCGCTCGATGCCAAGCGCAGGGAATTCGACGGCATCGTGAAGATCGGCCGCACGCACTTGCAGGACGCCACGCCGATCACGCTCGGCCAGGAATTTTCCGGCTACGTCGCGCTGCTCGACGCGAACATCGAACGCCTGAAGCAGACGCTGCCCGGCCTGCGCGCGCTCGCCGTTGGCGGCACCGCCGTCGGCACCGGGCTGAACGCGCATCCCGAATTCGGCGAACGCGCGGCGAAGAAAATTTCCGAACTCACCGGACAGCCTTTCACGTCGCACCCGAACAAGTTCGCCGCGCTCTCCGCGCATGATGAGTTCATCATGGCCAGCGGCGCGCTCAAATCTCTCGCCGCCGCGTTGATGAAGATCGCCAACGACCTCCGCTGGCTGGCGTCCGGTCCGCGTTGTGGCCTCGGCGAACTGAACCTTCCCGAAAACGAGCCCGGCTCCTCGATCATGCCCGGCAAGGTGAACCCCACGCAGTGCGAGGCCATGACGATGGTCTGCGTGCAGGTGATGGGCAACGACGCCGCCATCGGCTTCGCCGGCTCGCAGGGCAACTTCGAGCTGAACGTCTTCAAGCCCGTCATCGTGTTCAACTTCCTGCACTCCGTCCGCCTGATGGCCGATGCCTGCCACTCGTTCGTCGAACACTGCGTCGAGGGCATCACCGTGAACCGCGACCAGATCGACAGCTACGTGAAGAACTGCCTGATGCTCGTCACCGCGCTCAATCAAAAGATCGGCTACGACAACGCCGCGAAGATCGCCAAGACCGCGCACAAGGAAGGCGCGAACCTCCGCGACACCGCCATCAAGCTCGGCCTGTTGAGCGGCGAGGACTTCGACAAGGCCGTGGTGCCCGAGCGCATGACGCGGCCGTGATCGAGTTGAAATGGTTTCCGCGCACGGCGCAGTTCAAGTCACTTGAGCTGCGCCGTCGCCATGTCGGCTTCCAGCGCTCCGAGAATTCCGGCGAGCGCCTGCGACCAGCCTTTCGCGAGCGACTCGGCGTCCCGCGCCGAAATCGGGGCCTCCTGGCGATACGCCTTGTGCAGCAGGATTTCCGGCGCTCCATCGCGCGACACCGTGAACTCGATCGACATCACGGCCTTCGGCGCGGACGCATCCCGAAAGTCTCCATAGAGCGCGGATACATTTGCGGAAATCACATGCGTCGCCTCGCCAGCCGCACCCAACGGCACGACGTTGCGAAACAACTTCGAAGCGCTCAGCCACGATTGCAGTTGTCCGGCGATCAAGTTCCGCGGCGCGGTCAGGAACTCGTGATAAAAATCGCTTTTGTATCCGAACTCGCTGGTGCGATAGACAAATCCCCTGCCTTCAAAGGCCGGCGCGACATGAACCTCGCGCACACGCAAGACAGCTCCACTGCCGCCAGAGCGCGCGTCACCGCTCCGCACCGCCTCCAACAAGAAAGTCTGCTTCGCCGGGCTGGCCTGCTTGAGACTGCATCCGCCCAGCGCCATCCCCAAAAAAAGCATCGCCGCTGAAAGTTGAAAGGAAAGGTTCATGGCAAAGTCTTGGATGGTTTTGGCGGCTCGCCAAAGAAGAGTTGAGCGGGAAAGCGTTTCGCATTTTCGGAAAGCTCCCGGAGATTCTCCGTCAACGCCCGCAGATTATCGAGCGACACGGCGAGATCGTTTTCCTTTCCTGCGACGAGCTGATCCAGCCGGCGCAACGTGCGCTGAACCTGCACCAGGCTGTTGGTCATCTCCGGCGACTCCACGGTCCGGCGCAAGCCCGCGAGGGCGCCGGAGCCATCCTTGAGCATCGAATCAATCTCCGGCCGGTCGAGCAGCTTCTGGATGCGTTCGTTCGAGGTGCGGATCTCATTCAACAGCGCCGTGGCATTCGTCCCAAGCATTCCCAGCGGCAACTCGCTCACCTTGCTGTCGAGCGACACCACGAGCAGCTCCACGTTGTTGGCGATGCGCTCGAAGTTGATCTTCTCCAGCTGCGCGAAAACATCCTCGGCCGAACTCACGATGCGCCCGAGCGCGCCGGGCGCGGACGGGATGTAGGGATGGTCCGGCTTCCAGTCGATGGGCAGCGGCGGGTTCTTCTCCGGATCGAGATAATCCACTTCGAGGTAGGACGTGCCCGTCACGCCCAGCGCCGTCAGGCGCACCCGCAGTCCATTCTGAATTTCACGCGGCAGATCTTCGTTCACGATCGTCTCCGTCTTCGTGCCGAGCGCGTCCGCGTTCATCTCCATCTCGATGCGCACGTAGGAACGTCGCTGCAGCGGCGGCTTGTCCTGCTCATAACGGTTTCGCGTAAAATCGATCCGGCGGATGTTCCCCACCGGCACGCCGCGAAACTTCACCTTTGACCCGACGTCCACGCCCTGCACTGACTCGTCCAGGTACGTCTCCATGATGATGCGCTTCTCGAACAGCTTCCCCGCGCCGAGCACCAGCACGCCAATCACGCCGATGACCACGGCGATGATGATGAACAGGCCCAGCTTGAAGTAATTGGCTTTGGCGCTCATGAAATAAATCGCGTTCGGAAATCAAGAGTCATTACCGGATCGCGGGCTCATTATTTGGCGGGCGCGGCGTCCGCCTCGCGGTGGAAGAACTGCCGCACCCACGGGTCCGTGCTGTTGTCGCGCAGCTCCTGCGGCCGGCCCGTCGCCACGATCTTCTTCACGCGTTTATCGAGCATGATGACGCGATCCGCAATCGTGTAGATGCTCGCCAGCTCATGCGTCACCACCACGAACGTAATTTTCAAACTGCGCGCCAGCCGGAGAATCGTCTGGTCCAGTTCCGCCGAGGTGATCGGATCAAGTCCGGCGGAAGGCTCGTCCAGAAACAGAATCATCGGATCGAGCGCCATCGCCCGCGCAATGGCCGCGCGCTTCTGCATGCCGCCGCTCAGCTCCGACGGCATGTGGTTCTCGAAGCCATCCAGCCCGACCAGCTTCAACTTCATGCGCGCGATCAATGTCATCGCGTCATCCGGCAGGTCGGTGAATTCCTCCAACGGCAGCCGCACGTTCTCGATGAGCGACAGAGATCCGAACAGCGCGCCGCTCTGGTACATCACGCCGATCTTGCGCAGGATGCCCAGCCGCTTCTGACCGTCTGCCAACGTAATGTCGTCGCCATCGAGCAGAATTGTTCCCGCCGCCGGCGGGTAGAGCCCGATCATGTGCTTCAGGAGCGTGCTCTTGCCGCAGCCCGATCCGCCGAGAATCACAAACACCTCGCCACGCCGCACGTCGAAGGAAATGTCATTGATGATGACGTTCCCGTCGTAGGCCGCCGTGAAGTTCTCGACTCGGATGATGGGTGACTCCGCCATGCTTCAAATCTTCAGGTAATAAAACACCACGGAGAACACGCCGTCCGCCAGCACGATGAGCACGATGCCGCTGACGACCGCGCTCGTGGTGGACAGCCCGACCGCGCTCGCGCCCGTCCGCGTTTGCAGGCCGCGCAGGCAGCCGATGCCCGCCACCAGCACGCCGAAGACAACCGCCTTGGCCATGCCGCTGAAGAGATCCTTCAGCTGCACCGCGCCCAGCACCTCCTGCACGTAGGTCACCAGCGGATAATCCATCGACAGCAACACCACCGACCCGCCGACAAGCCCCATCAGGTTCGCGAAGATCGTCAGCAACGGCATCATCGCCACCGCCGCGATCACCCGCGTGACCACGAGGAATCGCACCGGGTCCAGGCCCATCGTCGTCAGCGCGTTGATCTCCTCGTTCACCTTCATCGTTCCAATCTCCGCCGCGAACGCGGAGCCGGATCGTCCCGCCAGGATGATCGCCGTCATCAACGGCCCCAGCTCGCGCAGCATCGAAAGCGCGACGAGGTCCGCGACGAAAATTTCCACGCCGAACTGCCGCATCGGCACGGCGGATTGAAACGCCATGATCAACCCCATCAGGAAGCTGATCAACGCGACAATCGGCAGCGCGTTCGCCCCGGCGTTCTCCGCCGCCAGCAACGCATCGCGCCAGCGAATGTGACCGGGATGCCGCGCCGCGAGAATGAGCGCCACCGCCAGCTCGCCGATGAACTGGACCAACGCCGACAGGTCACGCCAGATTTGATACGCCGCCCGCCCCACCTCCTCGGGCAGATGCCTGGGCTCCGGCTTCTCCATGTGAACTTCCGCCATCGCTCCGACGGCAAACTCGTCGAGCAAGACCTGGAACTCCGGCTTCAACCCGCGCACCTCGACCGGAAGTTTTCGCTCAACCGACCGGCGGCGCAGTTCCACGATCAGCGCAATGCCCGCGCCATCGCAGTAATCCACCGCCGAGGCATCGACCTCCAGCCGCCGCAGGTCCGGCTGCGAAACTGAACGCACCGCCCGCGCCCAGAGCGGAGCGAGCGTTTGCGCATCCAGCCAGCCGCCGAGCCGGACCGCCAGCGTCCCGTCACGGAGTGAAGTCTCCGCGGTCGCCGCCTTCGCTGCCGTCAGTTTGCTCGTCATCAGTTGTCCCGGGGCCGGGCCGGATCGCCTCCGGGCTCCGACGGTTTGTAACGACCACCCCACGACGTGACCAGCCCGGAGTTGATTTCGTCGAACTCATCGCTTGCCCGAATTTTTCGCCACTGCCATCGTCGTCAGAAGCACAATTCCACCAGCCCAACGCTATGCTCAACGTCTCCGGCAACGGCTCCATCACCACCTGCGACGGCCTCACGCGGCGCGACTTCCTCCAGGTCGGCACGCTCGGCGCGCTCGGCTTTTCGATGGCGAAGCTCGCGCAAGTCCAGGCGCTCGCGTCACCCGGCCGCGCCAAGGACAACGGCAAGGCGTGCATCCTCATCTTTAATCTCGGCGCGCCATCGCAGCTCGACCTCTTCGACATGAAGCCGGACGCGCCGCGCGAAATTCGCGGGCCGTTCAAACCCATTCGCACCAAGAGCGATGCGTTCGAGCTGTCCGAACTTCTTCCGCTTCACGCCAAGTTCGCGGACAAGTTTTCCCTCGTCCGCTCGTGCTATCACACCGCCGCCGCCGTCCACGACACCGGGCATCAGATGATGCAGACCGGGCGGCTCTTCACCGGCGGCATCATCACGCCGCACGCCGGCTGCGCGCTGGAGTTTCTGAAAGGCCGCAAGACCGAGATGCCCGCCAACGTCATCCTGCCCGAGCCGATGGGGCCGACCGGCGGCAACATGCCGCACGGCCAGGACGCTGGCTTCCTCGGCAAGGCTTACGATCCCTTCGCGCTGAATG
>JBDHQG010000073.1:0-11044 GCA_039806925.1 Limisphaerales bacterium | reverse complement strand
CACCCAAGACCCCGACGTCCTCGACACCTGGTTCAGCTCCTGGCTCTGGCCCTTCGCCACGATGGGCTGGACCGACGACAAAGCCCAGGACTCCAACAACCCAACACTCCAGGCCTTCTACCCCACGACCGATCTCGTCACCGGGCCGGACATCATCTTCTTCTGGGTCGCCCGCATGATCATGGCGGGCTACGAATACATGGGCGACCTGCCGTTTCGGAACGTGTATTTCACCGGCATCATCCGCGACAAGCAGGGCCGCAAGATGTCGAAGTCGCTCGGCAATTCGCCCGACCCGCTCGACCTCATCGCCAAGTATGGCGCCGACGCGCTGCGCTTCGGCGTGATGCGCGCCGCGCCGCTCGGGCAGGACATCCTCTTCGACGAACAGAACGTCGAGCTGGGCCGCAACTTCTGCAACAAGCTCTGGAACGCCTGCCGCTTCCGCCAGATGCAGGGCGGCGAGGTGCAGGGCGAGATCGACGTGAACAAGCTGCGCGCCGACGACAAGTGGATCCTGCTCAAGCTCCACGCCGCCATCAAGGAGCTCGACACGGCCTTCGCCGAATATCGTTTCAGTGACGCCACGCAGACGCTTTACCGTTTCTTCTACAACGAATATTGCGACTGGTATGTGGAGAGTTGCAAAGCCGTTCTCCAGTCAGGTAGCAGCGGACGTGAGTCCGCTCAAACTACCGCTGACGGAGATCAGAGCCGACTCACGTCGGCTGCTACAGATTCAAGGAAGGCCAACGTCGTCGCCGTGATGGACTTTGTGCTGTCGCACACGCTGCGGCTGTTTCATCCGTTCCTGCCGTTCATCACGGAGGAGCTGTGGCACGGGATGGGTTACGCGACGGACATGCCCGATGGACAAGGCGGCAAGAGCATCATGCACGCGCCGTGGCCGAAGCCGTTCGACGCCGACTTCCGCGACCACTACAGCCTCGACGACTGCTACCTGGAGTTCGTGGACGCGAAGTTCGATCTCGTGAGCAAGGGCCGCAACCTGCGCGCCGAAGCCCGCATCGCCGCGAACAAGAAGGTGAAGTTCATCCTCAAGCCCGCGCAGGATCTTCCACCGAACGACATCGAGGTGATCAAGCTTTTGCTCAACGCCGAGACGCTGGAGATCAATCCCGACTACGTGCCGGGCAAAGGTGTGTCGTCCGTGAAGGCCGAGATGGGCGAGCTCTACCTGCCGCTCGAAGGCCTCGTGGACACTACCGCCGAACTTGCGCGCCTGACGAAAGAGCTGGAGAAGATCGCCGGCGAAATCGTGAAGGTGGAGCAGAAGCTCGCGAACCCGAACTTCACGCAGAAGGTCCCCGCCGAAGTGCTCACCGAGCATCGCAAGCGCCTCGAAGACTGGATGGCCAAGCGCGATCATGTGCAAAAGGCGCTGGATGGATTGAAAGGGTAACATCCGCGGAGTGCGCCCGTCCTCGGGCGCAGCAACGAACGAATTCGAGTACGAGCCAGAGAAATTCTTGCACAACCCAATTTCCAACCTTGCTGCGCCCGAGGACGGGCGCACTCCGTGAACGAGCCATGACTACCACTGAAACCAAGCGTGCTCTCGCCGTCGCCATCAAGGCCGCGCGCGCGGCGGGCCAGATAATGCGCGACAATCTGCGCGAGACGAAGAAGATCAACGAGGCCACGCAGCACGACATCAAGCTGGAGCTGGACGTGCGTTGCCAGAAACGCATCGAGCGCGAGCTGCGCCGGGCGTTCCCGAAGATTCCGATTCTCGGCGAGGAGGGGATTCTCGGCGATCCCGAGGCACCGGTGCGGTGGGTGGTGGACCCGATTGATGGGACGGTGAACTTCAGCTACGGCATTCCGCACGCGTGCGTGTCGATTGCGCTGCAAAGGCAAGTTACAGGTTCTGAGTTTCAAGTTGCAGGTTCCAAAAGACGCTCGCAACTCGGAAACCAGAATTCAAAACCCGGAACCAGTCCCTTCCAAAGCATCGTGGGCGTGGTCTACGATCCGTTCACGGACGAGCTGTGGACGGCCATCCGCGGCCAGCGGGCGCGCCTGAACGGGCGAGTGATTCGCGTGAGCCATCGCAAGAAGCTGAACGAGGCCATCGTGGCGCTGGGCTTCGCCAAGCAGCGGTCCACGCTGAACCAGATGCTGCCGACCTTCAACGGCTTGATCCATCGCGTGCGCAAGATTCGCATCATGGGAGCAGCCGCGTTGTCGTTGGTGTGGGTGGCCGGCGGGCGCATGGATGCGTACCTCGAATACGGCCTGCGCCTGTGGGACATCGCGGCGGGCGGCCTGATTGTGGAATGCGCCGGCGGTGAATTCTTGTTCACCGAGGTCAGCGGGGGCGACGATTACACTTATCAGATTTTGGCGAACAACGGTCATTTGGCCCGTCGGCTTGAACGGGCGGCGAAATGAAGCTAAAGTTCACGCGCTTCAGTCCGACTTCTGGGTGGGGTCAGAGTCTTCTGATTCCAATTGCACATGACCTTGTTGTTTCGCCGGCTGCTGTTGGCAGCACTTCTATTCGTCAGTCACTCGCTCCCTGCTGAGCCGCCGCCCGGCTTTCAGAACGAGATTGTCGTCGTCGGCCTCGACCAACCTACCGCGCTGGAATTTCTGCCCGATGGGCGCCTGCTGATCGCCGAGCAGCAGGAGGAAATTTTCGTTGTCCAGCCGGATGCCGGCGTGCCCGACGCCCAGCCCTTCCTGCACCTCGACAGCACGGGGATTTTTGGCGGGCAGGGGCTCATGGACATCGAACTCGATCCGGACTTTGATGCGAACGGGTATTACTATGTTTACTACACCAAGGGCTCGCTGAACCGGAACCGGGTTTCCCGGTTCACCGCCAGCGGCAACACCACCGTCGCGGGCAGCGAAGTGGTCCTCTGGCAGGACATCCAGCCCGCCACCGACGAGCATCAGGGAGGCGCGGTGGTGATCGGGGCCGATGGCAAGCTCTACATCTCCGTGGGGGAGGCGTTCGTTCCCGATGACGCGCAAAAGCTGACGAGCTACCGCGGCAAGATTCTGCGCGTGAACCGGGACGGCTCGGTGCCGTCCGACAACCCCTTCCACGACGGCACGGGTCCGAACCTTGACGCCATCTGGGCCTATGGGCTGCGCAATCCGTTTCGCATGGCGGTGGATTCGCTGAATGGCCGCATTTTCATCGGTGAAGTCGGCGGCAACGATCCGGCCATCGCGCAGGAGGAAATCAACCTGCTGGTGCGCGGGGCGAACTACGGCTGGCCGAATTGCGAGGGCGCGTGCGCCACCCCCGGATACACCAGTCCCGTTTACTACTACCCGCATGCCGGACGCGATGCGGGCGTCATCGGCGGATTCGTCTACCGCGGGAACAAATTTCCGAACGCGTATTTTGGCAGCTATTTCTTCGCCGATTACGCGCAGAACTGGGTCCGGTGCCTGACGTTCGACACGAATGACACCGTGGCCGGCGTGTTCAACTTCGAGCCGGCGGATGGCACGCTCGACGGCGACTATGGCGATCCCACCGGCTTGAAGGAGGGACCGGACGGGGCGTTGTATTACACCGACTACACCCACGACCTGAATTTTTTCTGGGCGATGGTGCGGCGCATTCGCTACACCGGTTCCGCCAATCTCGCCCCCACGGCGGTGGCCTCCGCGTCCGTGACCGCCGGCCAATCCCCCCTGGCCGTGAACTTCTCCAGCGCAGGCTCCGCCGATCCCGAGGGCCAGCCGCTCTCCTACAGCTGGACGTTTGGGGACGGAGCCACCTCCACCAGCGCGAACCCCCAGCATGATTACACGCGCTCCGGCACCTTCACCGTGCGGCTGACGGTATCTGACGGCATCCACTCGACGCTCTCCTCGCCCGTCGTCATCGTAGTTGGAATTCCTCCGCAGGTAATCATCGATTCGCCCACCAACGGCACCGTCTTCCGCGCGGGGGACGCGATTCAGTTCACCGGCCATGCGACGGACAACGAAGACGGGACGATCCCCCCGTCCGCGCTGGACTGGAACCTGATCTTCCACCATGCCGAACACATCCACCCGGTGTTCGGCGACTGGATTAACACGAACCAGGGCACGCTGTTGATCCCCACCAACGGCCACCCGTTCGGCCACGACACCAGCTACGAATTGACGCTGGTGGCAACCGACAGTTCCGGCCTGCAAGGCTCGGCTTCCGTGACCGTCCTCCCGGAGCTGGTGGACATCAGCGTGGACAGCGTTCCCCAGGGGCTGACCGTCAAGATGGATGGCATCGCGCGCACGACTCCCTTCACGGATGGTTCGGTCATCGGTTTCCAGCATTCCCTCGAAGCCCCCGACCAGGTTGCGTTCGACACCAATTATATCTTCCAAACCTGGTCGGACGGTGGCGTGCAATCCCGGATCGTGACGATCCCGGAGCAGGACGTGAAGGTGAGCGCGGTCTATCGACCCGGCCAGCGCGGCGAAATCCTGATCGAATATCTCGCCCTCCAGACAAACGGAGTACGGATTCGGTTCGCGACCACGGCCGGGGATTTATATCGCATCGAGCGCAGTCCCTCGATGCAGCCCGGCAGCTGGGTCATCCTCACGAATCAAATCGCCGGCACCGGCGGTTCGATGGAATACATCGACACGACACCGCTTCCCGCCGGCTTTTACCGAATCGTGGGAACCTCGACGGGCAGCGGTGAGCCTCCCGGGTTTGCTACAGGCACGGGAGCCACCGCGCTCAATCAAGGCACGCTGGCGACCACCCTCGCATCCACTGGTGAAAACCGCGTGCTCGTGGTCGGGATTTGCTGGAACGACAACTCGGGCGACATGGTTTCAAGCGTCACATTCGGCAGCGCGACATGCACCCACCTGCTGACGACGGACTGGTTTTACGGGAGCGGCAAACTGGCCGTCTATGCCCTGGCCGCGCCGGCCACGGGCAGCCAGACCTTGCGGGTGACCATGACGGCCGCCGCGTCGGAACTGGCCGTGGTCGGGATGCTGTTCACCAACGCCAATGAAGTGGTGAGCTGGGGGACTCCCGCGGGGAGCTACGGCACGCTGCCGGCCTCGTCGATTTCGCTGAATGCTTCCAGCGCCGGAAACGATCTGGTGGTGGACTTCCTCGGCTACTATGCGTTCGAGGCGTCGCCCGGAGCCGGGCAGACCCTGCGCCAGGACGCCACCAATCCTGGTTATGCGAGCCTCCTCAGCAGCACCAAGACCGGCTCCGTCAGCTTCACGCCGATGTCGTGGTTGATGTCAGATTCAACTGAAATTTCCCAGGCGGGCGTCGCGGTCAAACACCGTTGATTACGGCCGCACTTCCAGGCGGAAGAGAAAGGGCTCGGAAGGATCTGGAACCGCGACCAGGACGGAGGTGGTCCCGGTCGTCGCCTGAACCCAGAGCGAAACAGGAACCCAGGTCACGCCATCCATCGATCCCTGCACACGGTACTGGCGTCCCTGGGCCGACGCCCACTGGAAACGGACCTTGTTGTTCGAGGCCTGGTAGGCGGGCGTATTGAGCTTGAGGAAGGAGTTCGCTGAAACCGGGCTGGTGCCCGCCGCAAACTCGGCGCAATCCGGGAAGCCATCGCCATCGGTGTCGGTCAGGCAGGTGCGCGTCGCCGAAACCTCCCCAAAGAATTGCTGCTCCCAGGTGTCGGACATCGAATTTTGGTTCGTGTCCGGGAAGGTATAGTTCCCTGAAAACACAAGGACATGGTCCGAATCCAGATGGTTCGTCTGCGGCGGAGGAGTCACGAAATACGTCACGGCGGCCCAGGTGGCGACGTATTCGCCGGGAGGCAGGCCCGTGAAGTTCGTTGAGAACCCCGATCCGACACGTCCAACCGGGCCCGACAAAGTCACGCGCGCCTGGGCGAGGTTGTTGGTGATGGTGACAGTTCCCGGCGGGATGTTCGTAACGATCACCTCGATGTCATCCACCGCCCAGCCGGGACGATTCGCCGCCTCGAATGACAGCAGTTGATGATGCCAGATGAGGAACACCACGCTGCCGAGATACGGAGTCAGGTCGATCTCCTCCTCTTCCCAGCCACCGTTGATGTCGAAGTAGGTTGCCAGAGTTGCGGGAGCACTGACGGAATTCGTGACAATCAGCAACTCGCCACCTTCGAACAAATCGAACGCGGTCTGCTCGGAGAAATTATAGGCGTGGGTGAAGCGCAAACGCGCCACGTTTCCCCCGGAAAGATCGATCGCGGGGCTGATCAAAAACGTATCAATCGTATCCGCCGGATCGCCCTGCAAATTGCTGGCCCACGCCTTGGCATCGCCGGAGGGCGTGTTGGCCACCAGGCCGTTTTGCGGCGAGCCTATCGTCCATTGGAACTGTGTCTCGTCGCCATTGAACACCGACCAGTTGGTGCCGCCATCCTGCATCGTGTCGACAAAGGGCGGCGTGAGCGGACGACGGGTCTGGAAGGTGCGAAGCTGCCCGTCGATGGGATCCTCGACAAAATTTCCCGCGCCGTCACGGCTCACCACCTTGTAGAAATACGTCCGGTCAGGCGTGAGGCCGATGAGCTGCACGGAGTGACTGATCTCCAGGTCGGACAGATAAGCCGTCTTGCCGAGGAAAGCAGACTCTCCGTATTGCACGAGCGAATCCGTCGGCTCGCTCGTTTCCCAGGTGATCACCGCGTCCTGATATTCGGCAGCCACCTCGATCCCGGAGATTCCCGGAGCAATGGCATCAATCACGGCGGTGGACTGGATTGTCACCTGTCCCGAGGCATCAAAATACTCAACGACAAGTGAATCACCTTCGTTGGCGCGAAGCCGCCCGGGCGCGGGCGTGTTCGTGCCGGACATCACCGTGACCAGTCCGCGGAAAAGCCCGGCTTTCACCGTGGGAACCAGGGCCACCGCGATGCGATTGGTAAACGAAGTCGAATGGATCTGCACCGTCGCGCCGGCCTGCCCGGCGAGGTCGGAATCGCCGACTTCAATCGTCACCTGATCCGGCAGCCGGTAGGATTCCTGATTCAACGCGACGGTTCCCAGCCCGTTCAAGCCCGGCGCGAGAAATTGAAACACGCGCCGCAGGAAGGAAGCGCGGTCGTTGGGTGCCGGAACGTCACCGGGAATGGCATCCAGCGGAAAGGAGACAAAGGCCACGCGCCCCGTGCTGTCCGCGCCCGTCTGCGGGAAGCGCACGCCACAGGTTTTGCCCGAGCCTTCCTCGATCAGGAATGGCGAGGCATTGGTGGTGGTGCCAAAGGTGTCAGCAAAGTCAGGCCCCAGCTCCAGAAAGAATGGATAATTATCGTAATTCAGGACGAGCTCGAGCCCGTCACCCACCAGGTCCGCCGTGATTCCGACCGCCGTGGGCACCCGGAAATCCTCGTCGCAATACAGGCAGTGCGAGAACGGATCGGTGCTCCGCACGAATCGTCCGACATGCAGCACGTTGGTGACAAACGCCCCGTTCCCGGCGTTCAGGAGCCGGCTTAAAATTTCCATGGACGCCATGAAGAACGCCCCGCCTCCGTTGAGATATTGTTGAATGGCGGCCTGCTGGGCGGCAGGAATCAAATCGGTGGACCAAAAGCTGTCGTTCAACCGCCACATCACAATCTGGTAGGGACGAAGATTGTTCAGACCCGGCATGCCCAGGGATTCCGTGCTCCACACGTCGTAGCTCACGCCGATGTCGTCCAATGCCGCCGTGTAACTGTTGAGCGGGATGAAAATGTCTTCCGAGGTCGCCTCCACATAGGCATCCACCAGCAGCACCGTGGCGGACGGCACTGGAACGAAGCTGAACAACGCGCCTTCATTGTTGTTGGTCCGGGTGTTGCCGGCCGCATCGGTGGCGGTGACCGAGAAGTAATACGTCACCCCGGTGATCAACCCGTCCAGCCCCACCGCGTGCGTGGAGGCAAGCACGCTGTTGGTCACCGCGCGGCTCAAGGTGCCGTTGGTTCCGTAGCGGATGATTCCCGTGGCCGGCTCGTCCGTCGCCCACACCACAATCATCTCCCCGAATTCATTCGTCACCGTCACGCCGGAAATCACCGGCGGCACCAAATCCGCCGTCGCGTTTGCGGTGCTGATGATCGTTCCCTCCTCATCGCGATACTCCACCTTGATCCAATCCCCGTGCGCAACCTGCAGCGTCGAATCCGTGGTGTTGACCGCCCCCGTGGCTGTCGCCACCGTGCCGGTCAGGACGCCGGTGGCGTTGACGGCCCGCAATGTCAGCGTCAGCCCGTTCGATTCCGTCGCGCTCTTCACCACGACCGCCGCCGTGGGCGCACCGGCGAGATCGAGGTCGAAAAGCTTCACCTTGATTGTGCCCGGCGCGGTGTAACGCGTGCGGTCCAGCAGCACGATCCCGGTTTCCAGCGAAGGAATGTTTCCGGAGATGACCAGGGCAAAATCCTGATCAATCTCCGGCGTATCACTCCGGGCATCCTGAACAATGTTCGCGCCCTTGACGCGCAGGATGTATTCCCCCGGCGCAGGCACATCGATGTAGATGCCCTCGACGTTGTTCAAGTTGTCGCTGGCGGAAGCGTCGGGAACAGATTCACCGTCCTCAAACTGGTTGCCGCGATACACGCGCCCGTCGGGGCCGACCAGCTCCAGATTGAGGTTGTTGACCAGCGCGGGGATGGCGGCGGGAAATCCCGGCACATCGGTGTAAACAAGCGTCACGCGCAACGGCTCGCTGGAATCGGCGATGATCACGCTGCGTTCATAAGTCTGGCCGGCCGTCAGGAGCGTGGTCTGATCCAGGTACTCGTGCGGACGAGGATTGAGGATAATCTCCGTCAAATCCACGCGGCCCCATCCCTCGTCCATGTTCGGCGTCGGCGCTGTCCCGGCGGTATCATCCATGTCCACCGCGGAATGAATCAGCGCGGCCTTCACCAGCGCCGGCGAAGGAGTCCCGATGCCATACGACTCGCGGTAATACTGCACAAAAACCGCCGCCGCGCCGGACACCTGCGGTCCCGCCTGGCTGGTGCCGCCCATGTAGAGATAGTCGAAATCGATGTCGAGCCACGCATTGCCGTCATCCGCAATCGGCGAACGCAACGAGGCAATCCACGTTCCCGGCGCCACCACGTCGGGCTTGATGCGGCCATCCTCGGTCGGCCCGCGGCTGGAAAAGTCCGCCATCGTTTCCGAGCCGTCCTCGTAGATGAAGAAGTCAAACCGATCGTTCTGCGAGGCGCCCGTGGCGATCACGTTCTTGGCCACGGCGGGGCTGCCGATGGTTTG
Organism: Limisphaerales bacterium; assembly: GCA_039806925.1. Lineage (GTDB taxonomy): Bacteria > Verrucomicrobiota > Verrucomicrobiia > Limisphaerales > JADJPG01 > JADJPG01. The sequence continues at coordinate 1,801 of JBDHQG010000073.1, read as the reverse complement.
CGGGCCGGGACCAGCGTTGCCGGCGGAAAACTCGAGGATGTATTGCTGGTCGCCCGGCGTGGACCAATCCGCATCCCGCACCAACGCATCGAACTCCGCCGCGCTCAAATCGTAACGGCCCTGCGTATCGTCGCCCCAGCTATTGCTGCCGATCACCGCTCCCGCCTGCACCGCCTCGCGCGTCAGAGTCTCATACGAAGGCGGCGCTTCGTATACTCCCGCACCGTCAAACAACCGCTGCGTCACGATGGATGCTCCCGGCGCCACGCCAAGACCATACAAGTATCCCTGCTCATCCGTCGTCCCAACCGCCCCGTTGCCCGCGATGATTCCGGCGACGTGCGTTCCGTGCGCATGCTCATCCGACGCATCCGTCAGCGAGCCATATTGGAAAAAAGCGGGTGTGCGCCCGGCCAAGTCGGGGTGCATGTTCTCCGCCGTCCCCATGTGCAATCCACTGTCCGCCACGGCCACTGTTACATTCGTGCCGGTAAAATTGAAGGGAGGCTGATGAACATAGGCATAATGCCCCGGTCCTTCGCCTGCGACGATCTTAGTGGAAATCTCATCGTTGAGCCTCATCTTCGGTGCCGGTTCGATCCAGAGGACGGACGATGCCTCAGCCAGCGGCCGGAGCCGGGACACCGCCAGCTTCCCGCGAAGGATGGCTCCAAACCGGCTGGAGGATTGTTGCTGAACCTTCGAAAGCAGCGCCCGGACGGCAGCCATGTCAGCGCCGGACGCTCGCGGTGAAAGCAAGATGCTCACATCCGCCGAGTCCAACGCGTTTCGAGCCTGGGAGAGGCTCTGTAAAACACCGTGCAGCTTGTGCTCCGGTCGATACGGGCCAATCCACTGGACGAACGGCAGGTTCCTGACGATCTCGACCGGCGTCTCTTGCAGCCGCACGACATAGGCGTCCTCCGGGACGTACCGCAACAAATCCACCTTTACGGCGGCGAGCGGCTCCTTCCAGGACGGATCGAACGCGCCCGTGAACTGAACCAGATACAATCCGGAAACCGGATTTGAGGGAGCCTGGGCCGCCCGAAGAACGGTTTGATCCGGTGGAACAGTCTGGATTTGCTCATTGCGCAGGCGGATCACCTTGTTCTGGGCCGTCGCAGAAATGATTGCGACCAGCCACAGGGCAAGGAAAACCCCGGTTCCGGGTAACGTACGGCGGAAATTCACTGAAGCGACCATAACCTCACTTTTCCAGACAGACAAGTTGGAGCAAGATTACTTCGTAAATCTTCCGCCGGACGTCCCGGCAAATCCCCGTTTGCATGGACCGTAAATGTCGCACCCCTCCGCGTAAAGTTGTCGCGTTGATTATGCAAACCATGAACTCGCAACAACTCGAAATCAGCCTCACCGCCCGTCACCGCCGGAGCCGTCGCCCGGCGCGCCCCTGTCGCGTCCCCCGCGCTCGCTGGTGGTTCAGCCAGATGCGCCGCGTCGTGGACCAGGCTGCGGAATGGACCCCGTCCTCCAGCGCCCAAAGCGAGCAAATCCATCTCCCGCTCGCCACCAGTCGTTGAACCGTTCGGGCTGTGCAGTGAGCCACAAGCTTTCCCGTGACAACCCGTTCGCGGGAACCTTATCGTCGCGGCCATGTCGCAGCGCACTTTGACTCTTGGCCACTCGCCCGACCCGGATGACGCGTTCATGTTTTACGGGCTGGCGAAGGAATTGGTCCCGGCCCACGGCTTTCATTTCGAGCACATCCTGCAGGACATCCAGACCCTCAACGAACGCGCCACGCGCGGCGAACTCGACATCTCCGCCATCAGCATTC
>JBDHQG010000072.1:0-11111 GCA_039806925.1 Limisphaerales bacterium | reverse complement strand
GAGCCGACGACCGGCCTGCACTTCGGTGACGTGGAGAAGTTGCTCGAAGTCATCTTCAAGCTGCGCGCGACCGGCAACACGCTGCTCGTCATCGAACACAACCTCGACGTGATCAAGACGGCGGACTGGGTGATCGACCTCGGTCCCGAAGGCGGCAGCGGCGGCGGCCAAATCATCGCCGAAGGCCCGCCCGAATTCATCGCCAAGTGCGAAGCCAGTCACACGGGCCATTTTTTGCATCGAATCCTGTACGGGACTGCGCGATAAGGACGCCGCGATGATTGAAGACTGTTTAAGTGTGGAGCGCCGAGCATTGCTCGGCCTGTGGCATAAGCCGAGCATTGCTCGGCGCTCCGTTTGGTCTCCGCAGTTCTTCCTACTCGCGATCATTGCCATCCTGGCGATGGTGCTGCCAGTGCAGGCGCAGGAGACGCCGGAGAGCCGCGCGTTCAAGACGGCGGCGCGCTGGTTCCAGACCGGGGTTTACGACACCGCGGAGCGGGAGCTGCAGCGGTTTGTCGTCGCTTATCCGCAATCGCCCATGCTGGCCGAGGCGATCTTGTTGCAGGCGCGCGCGGCGATGGCGCAGACGAATCTCGCCCGCGCGATTTCCATCCTGGATGCGAACATGGCCAGGGCCGGCCTGCTCACCGATCAGTATCGCTACCGTCTCGCCGAGGCGCAGCTGGGCACGGGCGCGTATGCGGCGGCGGCGGATTCCTATGCGCTCGTTCTTCGCCAGTTTCCGAATTCCGGCCTGCTGCTCGAGGCGGCCTACGGCGAAGCGCTCGCGCGCTTCAAGCTGCGGGATTTCGGTCGCGTCGTCACCTTGCTCCAGGATCCCAATGGCGCGTTCCAGCAGACGAGCAAGATTCGCGCGAGCGACCGCTTTACGGTCAGCGGAATTTTGCTGCTCGCGGAAGCGCTGTTCGAGCAGGGCCGGTTCGATGCCGCGGCGGATGCGGTCCAGACGCTGGCGGCCGGAGGGGGAAAAACGGAGTACCCGGAGTACGAATGGGACCGCCAGTACCTGCTCAGCCGGATTCTCATCGCCAGACAAAAACTTCCGGAGGCGCTGGCGCAGACGACGAACCTGCTGGCGGCGGCCGCGGCGACGGGCAACCGCTCCTGGATGGCGGATGCCTACGCCACGCGCGCCGGCGTGCTGCGGCAGCTGGATCGCATCGAGGAGTCCTTTCTGACGTTCACCAACAATTTGGCCGACAACATTCCCGATGATCGCCGCCGGCTCGCGTTGTTGAACATCATTGAACTGAAGCTCGCCCAGGGGAACGTGGCGGAGGCCTCGGCGCGTCTTCAGGACTACCTGGTCAAGCGTCCGGAGGATGCTGTCACCGATGTGCTGCAGATCACCGCCGGAGAGCTTCAGATGCGGCTGCACTTCGGCGAAGCCGGCAGCGCGGCCACGAATGCGACCGGCGTCACCGCCACGACCAACCGCCTTCAACTCGCGCTCGCGCAGTTTCAACGGGTGCCGACGAACAGCCCGCTGCTGGGCAAGGCGGCGCTCAATCGCGGATGGTGTTTGTGGTTTGACGGCAAGGTGGCGGAAAGCATCCCGGCGTTTCGGACGGCGACCGAGCGGCTGCCCTTCTCCGAGGATCTGGCGGTCGCGCGCTTCAAGCTCGCCGACGGCCTGTATCAGCAGGGCGGCTACACGAACGCGCTGGCCCTCTACCAATCGGTCACCAATGACTTTGCCGCGGTGCCGCGCGTCCGGGCGTCGCTTTTCGACCAGGTGCTTTATCAGATCACTCGCGTGAACATCCAGGTGGGCGATGTCGATGCGGCGTCGGCGTCCATGAGCCAGCTGCTGGAGGTGTATCCCAGGAGCGTCTTCAGCGAACGCAGCATGTGGCTCGTCGGCCAGGAATTGATCGAGGCGAAGGAGCCGGCGCGCGCGCGGCGTCTTCTCGGACTTTGTGAAGCGCTTTCCCGACCGCCCGTTGCTGCCGAAGGTCGAGCTCGCCATCGCGCGCACCTATTTCCACGAGGGCAATTACGACGAGGCGATTCACGATTACAACGACTGGGTGACGCGGCACGCCACCAACGAGCTGCGCGTGCGCGCGGAGTTCAACCGGGCCTGGGCGAACGCGAAGGCGGGGCGATCCTCAAACGCGTTCCAGCTGTTCACGAACTTCGTGGCGCAATTCCCGACGAACGACCTCGCGCGCGATGCGCAGTTCTGGGTGGCGGAGGAATACTTCCGCCAGGGCAGCTTCCCGGAGGCCCAGCGCGGCTACCAGCTGATCGTCGAGAGCACGAACTGGGCGCGCAGCCCGCTCACCTACCAGGCGCGCATGATGGCGGGGCGCGCCGCGTTCTCCGCGCAGCTCTGGAAGGACGCGAGCGATCATTTCACCAAGCTCATCGAGGATGCGGAGAATTGCCCCGTCGAGATTCTGGCCGAGGCGCACTTTGCGCTGGGCGACACGTTCATCCGCGACGACGCCTCGGTGCGGACGGAGGCGCCGGGCGGTCGCACGTTGGGCAAATACAGCGACGCGAAAACGTCGTTCGAGCGCATCACGCAACTGTCGATCTTTGTCACCAACAGGCTCGTGGCGCCGCTCGTGCCGCTGGCGTGGGGACGCATCGGCGATTGCAGCCTCCAGCTGGCCGGCGAAGATCCGCGGCAATACGCCGCCGCGACGAACGCCTATCATCAGGCGATGACCCACCCGGCGGCGGACGCGACGACGCGTTCCCTCGCGGAGTTCGGGCTGGCGCACGCGCTGGAGGTGCAGGGGCTGGAGAAGGATCGTCCGGCGGAGCTGCGCGCGGCGTTGCTCAAGCAGGCGTTTGAACATTATTTCAACATTGTGATCGGCGGAAACCTGACCGGCCGCTCCCAATCCGATCCGGTGTGGGTCGAGAAGGCGGGCTTCGCCGCGGGCCGCGTGGCCGAGGCGCAAACGCAATGGACGCTGGCGCTCAATGTTTACAAGGCCATGCACGAAGTGCTGCCGCCGCTGCGCCCGCGTCTGGCGGAGAAGATGAACAAGGTGTCGGAACAACTCGGCGGGGAGAAGAAGTAGGCGAGGGCGTCGCGCTTCTTCCATGCTTCCTTGAGCGTGACGGTGCGGTGCGGTTGAAGTGGGGCTGCCAGGCGCGCGGGCTTTATCTTCGGCGCAGGTTGGGCCGGCCACGGCTCGTCAAGGTCCATCGGACGCACGCGGCGGGAGTGGCGGAGGAGGCGGAGGAAGATGGAAGGCCGGTGGCGCGGGCTGGAATTCCACCACGTCCGCCCGGATGACCACGCGCGGGATGGAGTAGAGAATCAGGAAGGTACTGGAGCGTTCCGCGACCACGTTGGCCAGGGTCTGGGGTCGTCCGGTCCGCATCTCCGCCTGTCCATAGAGCTTGTCCATCGCGAGGGAGAACCGCGCGGGCACCAGTGTAATGATGCCAAAGAGGGCGAAGCCTTTGTCCATGCCCACGACGTTGGTCTTGAGGGTGACGAAATTGGCCTGCTCCAGTTTCACGGCGGTGCCGGTGTACAGGTCCGCGTTGACCGAGCCGCTGGGCAACAGCGCGGGAGTGAGTGCCGGCAGCGCGGCGCAACCCCCGAGCAGCAGCGGCATGACCGCGAGGAAAATCCATTTCGTCATGGCGGGACGTTATCATCCGCCCGCCGCGCCAGCCAGCGCGGACTCTGCGGCGGAGATTTCACGCGCGCCAAAATCCACGCCGAACGTGGGTCACCCTTTCTGCGTTTCCTCCGTCAGGTATTTTTGAGCGTGATGGTGCGCGAATTGGCTTGCCGGTGCGCTGATGATCATGCCGTCTCAGTAAAACGATCCGAACACGGAAGGGATTTCCTTCACGACCACGCGCAGGCTCAAGCCGCGCTGCCGCAGTTCGGCGTCCAAAGTTTCATCCGAGCCTTTGGGGCTTTCGAGAACGCGCCGTACTTCGGCTTGATGTTCGGCGAAGCGTCCGGCGTGCGGATGGCGTGGGTCGCGCCAGTGCCGGAGCAACCGCTCGCGGGACTCAGGGCGACGCCACAGCATCCGGCCATACTCCAGCTTGGCGTATTCCTGAAAATGGATGCCGTTGATGAACACGCTCTATCCTTTGCCCGCTTCCTTCGCCCACGCATCTTTCAGCGTGATGGTGCGGTTGAAGACGGGTTTGCCGGGCGCGCTGTCTTTATCGAGCGCGAAGTAGGCGAGGCGCTCGAATTGGTAGCGCGCGTCGGGTGACGCGTCCTTCAGGGAGGGTTCGCATTTCGCAGTGATCACTTCGAGGCTGTGCGGATTGAGCACGGTCTTGAAGTCGCGTCCGTCCTTCTCCGGTTCCGCCTCGGTGAAGAGCCGGTCGTAGAGGCGCACCTCGGCATCAACGGCGTGCGCGGCGCTGACCCAGTGGATGGTGCCCTTGACCTTGCGGCCGGCGGTCGCGCCGCCGGTCTTGCTGTCGAGGTCGGCGGTGCAGCGCAGCTCGGTGATGTTCCCCGCGGCGTCCTTGACCACTTCGTCGCACTTGATGATGTAGGCGTACTTCAGGCGCACTTCGCCGCCGGGTTTCAGGCGGAAGAATTTCGGCGGCGGCATTTCGGCGAAGTCATCGCGGTCGATGTAGAGCTCGCGCGTGAAGGGAATCTGCCGTGTGCCCGCGGTTTCGTCCTCGGGATTGTTGATGGCGTTGAGCTGCTCGGTCTGGCCTTCGGGATAGTTCGTGAGCACGACCTTGATCGGACGCAGCACGGCGAGGCGGCGCAGGGCGCGCTTGTTCAACACGTCGCGCACGGCGTGTTCATACACGGCGATGTCGGTGACGCTGACGTATTTCGTCACGCCCACGCCGATGGCGAAGTTGCGCAACGCCTCGGCGGGCACGCCGCGACGGCGGATGCCGCTGATGGTGGGCAGGCGCGGGTCATCCCAGCCGGTGACGATCTGGTCGTTCACGAGCGCGATGAGTTTGCGCTTGGAGACGATCATGTGGCTGGGGATGAGCTTGGCGAATTCGTACTGGTGCGGCTGCGGACGCGGCAGGTCGAGCGATTGGAGAATCCAATCGTAGAGCGGGCGATGCACCTCGAATTCGAGCGTGCAGATGCTGTGCGTGATGCCTTCGATGTAATCGCTCAGGCAGTGCGCGAAGTCGTACATCGGGTAGATGCACCACTTGGCGCCGGTGTGATGGTGCTCGGCGTGGCGGATGCGGTAAAGAACGGGATCGCGCAGCCAGATGTTCGGCGCGGCCATGTCGATCTTCGCGCGGAGGGAGCATTTGCCGTCCGGGAATTCGCCGCTCTTCATGCGGGCGAAGAGCGCGAGATTCTCGTCCACGCTGCGGGTGCGGAAGGGCGAGTCTTTACCCGGCCGATCCGGAGAGCCGCGATAGGCGTCGGTATCCGCCGGCGACAGATCGCAGACGTAGGCTTTGCCTTTCTTGATCAGGGCGACGGCGTATTCGTGGATTTGATCAAAGTAGTCGGAGGCGTAGAAGGGTTCGACGTTCTGTGATTTGAAATTGTGAATCTCAGATTTCAGGACGGGCGCGAGATGGAAGTCGGATTTGCCATTCACCGATTGCGTGGCAGGCGTGGCGCCCTTGGGTTTGAGGCCGAGCTTGTCGTCGGCCCAGCCGGCGAGGAGCCAGTTCACGTCCGCCTGGATGGATTCGACGTATTCGATGTCCTCCTTGGTCGGGTTCGTGTCGTCCATGCGCAGATTGCAGACGCCGCCGAACTCGCGCGCGATGCCGAAGTTCAGGCAGATGCTCTTGGCGTGGCCGATGTGAAGGTAGCCGTTGGGCTCGGGCGGAAAGCGGGTGTGAATCTGCGGATACTTCTTCTCGGCGACGTGCTGCGCGACGATGTCGCGGATGAAATCGGACGGGGCCGGTGCGGCGGTACTGTTCGCGCTGTCAGTGCTCTGCGTGCTCATGTTTGTTGCGGCGGCGACCGTAACAAACGCGGCTGTGGGTGAATAGGGGGAAGATTGCGGAGCACGGGAGGCAGCACGACGCGCCTGTGCGGCATTCCATGCCTGGACCTTGGATGTTTATTCCCATCAACAGCAGCGTCCTCAAGCTTCCCAAAAACAAACAGGCGCCCGAACGGGGCGCCTGTCGCGTCTGAAAATACTGGGCCGTTTACTTGGCCGCCGCCAGCTTGATCGAGAGGCGGGACTTCTTGCGGCTGGCCTTGGACTTGTGGATCACGCCGGTCTTGGCCGCCTTGTCGAACGCCGAGCTGAGCTTGCGATACGCGTCCGTGGCAGCGTCCTTCTTGCCGCCCTTGAGGGCGTCGGCATAGGCGCGTTCAAGCGTCTTGAGGCGCGATTTCACGGCGCGGTTTTGCAGTTTCTTGCGGGCGCTGTTGCGCATCCGGCGTTCGGCGGACTTGGTATTCGGCATAAATCTCGGTTCAGTTCTTTAACTTAAAGGCGGGCAGCCTAGCGAAATGCCCCCTAATGTCAACGGTGAGGTTTGGTCAAAGCGGGCCGGGTTTGCGGGCGTCACCGCCGGGAGGCAAACCGGGCCGCCAGCCAGCCCCAGAGCATGCCAAACACGAGCCCGCCCGCGTGCGCGCCATTGGCAATCGGCCCGACCCAACCGGTAAAACAAATCGCGAACCAGATCATCGACATGATCACCGTGTTCTGGTCGAGGCGCAGCCCGCTGCCGGGATCGAACTTCCCGCGCATCCACATGTAGCCAATCAGCCCGTAGACCACGCCCGACAGGCCGCCGAAGTTGCCGCGGCCGGAGGCCACGAACTGCACGAGGTTGGAGCCGATCCCCAGCAGCAGCACCAGACGCACGAGCAACAGCCGCGATTGCCGCGCTTCGATCTGGCTGCCGAGCGTGGCGAGCCACATCGAGTTGAAGAGAATGTGGAGCACGTTCATGTGAATGAAGATTGGCGTGAGCAGCCGCCAGACTTCGCCGGCCCGCACCTCGCGCAAATCAAAGGCCCGTTTCCAGAGCGGCGCGAAGCTGCGGTACTTCGTCTGCCAGAGCGAAGCGACGGGCTCGAAGTCGTTCCCAAACTTCGTCAGCACGAAAACGATCACGCTCGCGAAGATGAGCGCGTAGGTCACGAGCCCGAAGCGGTAGCCCTTGAGGCTCGGGAAGAGGTTGCGGCCTGTGCGCACCCGTCGCCGGTAGGCGGCCTCGTCCTCCCCCTCCCGACGGCGGACGGCATCCGCGTCGCGCTTCGCGTTCCGAAAGCGCTCATCGGACGGGCTGGCCAGATACAACGTCAGGAAGCCGCCGGCGCGGGCCAGGTCGTCATCCGACTTCACCCACACCGCCCAGTGATCGCCGCCGCCGGCCTCGACTTCGTTCGGGATGCCCTGCGCGTACAGGAAATCAGCAAACGTGCGCGCGGCGTTTTCGCCCTGAATCTCCCCGATCATTCTCATGCGGCGCCGACGGTAGTCCGCTCACCGATTCCATCAAACACAAAACCCGATGGGAACATTGGTCGTTTCGCAGGAGGAAACGAAGCGCGCTCGAAACCCGAGGCCGAACAAAGTCGAGTTCTCTTGGTCGCCTTCGCTCCTTTCTGTTAACTTCGCCGCGCGATGAGCAAAGCGTTCACCCGCGAATCCGATGATGCGCCGGAAATCCCGCTCCGGCCGCGACGTGCTTCTCCGCTGCCGCCCGGCACGAAGAACTACCTCACCGCCAGCGGCGCCCGCCGGATGCGCGAGGAGTTGAGCGCGGTGCTCCTGCCCGAGCGCGACAGGCTCGCGGGCCACCCCGCCGATGCCGGCACAAAGTCCCGGCTCGACGCCCTCCACGAGCGCATTCAACAGATCGAGCAGGTGCTCGCCTCCGCGGTGATCGCCGAGCCGCCGGCGCCGCCGCACGACCAGGTGCGCTTCGGCGCGACCGTCGCCGTGCGGCACCGAAACAACGAGGAGTCCAGCTACCGGATTGTCGGGGTGGATGAAACGGATGTGGATCGCGACTGGATCAGCTGGCTCTCGCCCGTCGCGAAGGCGTTGCTCAACGCCCGCCCCGGACAAAAGGTCCGCATCAAGCTTCCGGGCGGCGAGGATGAGCTGACCATCCTCGGCATCCGCTACGAATAGCGCCGCCTACTCGCCGCGGAACGCCGGGGCCGTGAACAGAAAAACCTCCCGCGATTCCGCCGTGGCCAGCAGGCCCTCGGGCACGAACGTGCAGCCCTCGATGTGCTCGTGGCGGAATTTTTCCTGGTACGGCTTCGCCTTGATCACGCGCGACACATCGCCGTCGATGCGATAAACGAACGCGCCCGACTTTGCGACGAGCCCCAGGAGTTTTCCGTCGGGCGAGATGTCCGCGCCGGTGACGGGCGATTCGATCTTCGTCGTCGCCACCAGTTCCAAAGTCACCGGCCCCTTCGCCTCCGCCAGCGGGAACCGGAAGATTTGCGCGCGCGAGTCCTTGAAGACCTTCGAGACGACGTAGCCGTGATCCTTCCAGACGAAAAGACTTTCACAGTCGAACGGCGCGCCCGGAAAACGGAGGCGCCACGAGCGTTTGGGCCGAATCACCCGGATGTTCGCGTTCGGATCCGGCTCATCGAGCTGATGCACCCACAGCTCCGGGCGACGTGCGTCGTTGTTTCCGATGTCGCCGAGGTAGACGTGTTTCTGATCGTCGATCGCGATGTCCTCCCAGTCGGTGATGAAGACATCACTTATGAACACCTCCGTGACCGATGAGCCGTCGCGCCGCATGGCGAAAAGCGATTGCTTCTTCGGGCTGCCGCCATCCGTGTGCGTCCAGAGTATTCCCGGGAACTGGCGGCTCGCCGCGACCCCGGAGCTTTCCGTGAGGCGCGGGTTCGCAATCCGCCCGATCTCCCGCACGCCCGCCGCGACCTCTTTTCCGGGAAGGCCGCCCTGCTGCGCGGAACACGAGGTGGACAACATCGCCAGCGTCACGCCCAGCGCCGCGGCAAATTTGGTTTGGCACGAATTCATTTTGGTGCTTGTTTGCGAACAGTAGCCACGCATCGGGCGTTGTTCGAATGAAAAAATTCGACGCGCCAGAAACGCAAACCATGCAAACCAACGTGCAGACCGCCGGGACCGCTCCTCCCAAAAATCGCCGGGCCGAACTCTCCGTCGATGGCATGACGTGCAACGGCTGTGCCCGGCATGTGACCGCCGCCATCCAAGGCGTGCCGGGAATCGAGAGCGCGACCGTTTCGCTCGAGGATCGAAGCGCGCTGGTGCGCTGGAAAGCCGGTGCGGCCCCCGATGTCCCGACCGTCGTTCGCGCCATCGAGAAAGCGGGGTTCAAGGCGCGCGAGATCGCGCCCGCCGCCGGCGACGCGCCGTCCGCCACGCGGCGCGAATCCGTCTGGAGCAGCAGCGCGTTTCTCGGCGTGATTCCCACGGCCCTGCTGATGGCTGGCGAATGGATTTTCGGCTGGAGCGCCGAGAACTGGTTCCGCTGGACGTCCTTTTTCCTCGCCGGCTTCGTGCAGTTCGGCCCCGGCCTTCAATTCTACCGCGGCGCGTGGAACCAGCTGAAGGCGGGCCAGTCGAACATGGACACGCTGGTGTCCCTCGGCTCGACCACGGCGTTTGCCTACAGCACCTGGGCGCTGCTTTCGGGCCACGCCGGGCATCTCTACTTCATGGAAGCCGCGGCGATCATCACGCTCATCAGCGTGGGCCACTGGATCGAAGCTCGCGTCAGCGCGCGCGCCGCCCATTCGCTCAAGGCGTTGATGACTCTCGCCCCCACCACGGCCCGCCGACTCGATGCCTCCGGTGCCGAGCACGAGGTGAGCATCGCGAACCTGGTTCCCGGCGATGTCATCGCGCTCAAGGCCGGCGACCGCGTCCCCACCGACGGCGAAGTCACCGAAGGCCGCACGGCCGTTGACGAATCGATGCTCACCGGCGAAGCCTTGCCCGTGGAAAAGCAGCCCGGCGCCACGCTCTACGCCGGCACGGCCAATGAATCCGGGCGCGTCCTCATGCGGGTCACGTCGATCGGCGAGGACACCGCGCTCGCCCAAATCATCGCCGCGGTCCAACGCGCGCAATCGAGCCGCGCCAGCATCCAGCGGCTTGGGGATCAGATCAGCAGCGTGTTCGTCCCCGTCGTCATCGCCATCGCGCTGGGAGCCGCGCTGATGTGGGGGCTTTTCCCGGCCTACGCGCAGATGGCGAATGATTTTCTGGCCCCATATCTGTGGCGGCCGCACGCGCCGGACTCCCCGCTGGCCGCCGCCATCATCGCCGCCGCGGCCGTGCTCATCATCGCATGTCCGTGCGCGATGGGGCTCGCCACGCCCGCCGCGATCATGGCCGGCGCGAACTCCGCCGCGCGCCGCGGCATCCTGATCCGGGACGGCGTCGCGCTCGAAAAGGCCGGGCGGATCACCGCGCTCGTCTTCGACAAGACCGGCACGCTGACGGAAGGACGCCCAAAGGTCGTCGGCCAGAAACTTTTCGCCGCCAACCTTCCCTCCGATGCCGACCGCACACCGCCCGGCGACATCGCCACGTCACTCGCCGCGATGTCGAACCACCCGCTGAGCAAAGCCATTGCCGCCACCACGACGCAGCGCATGAAACTGGCGAATTTCACCGAGCACGCCGGCCGTGGCGTGTCCGGCGGGCTTGATTCTCATCGCGCCCGGCTGGGTTCCCTTCGCTGGCTGGCCGAAGACGGTGTCGTGATCGACGAGGCACAGGGCTTCGCTGACGAATGGATGAGCCGTGGAGCGACGATCATCGGGCTGGCGGTTGACACCCGGCTCGTCGCGGTCTTTGCCCTCCGTGACACGTTGAAACCCGGCGCGCGGGAACTCATTCATGCACTCGGCAACAGCTCCCGGATGGACAATCTCGGCATCTACATCGTCTCCGGCGACACGGACAAAACCGTCCGCGCCATCGCCGAGGAACTCGAGCTGACGCGTTGCGCGCGGACTGGCATCTTCGCGGAGGTGCGTCCCGACCGGAAGGCCGCCATCGTCAAACAGCTCCAGCAACAGGGAGAGCGCGTGGCGTTCGTGGGAGACGGCATCAACGATGCGCCGGCCCTGGCCCAGGCCGATCTCGGCATCGCGGTGAGCCGCGCGAGCGACGTGGCCCGCGAGGCCGCGGACATCATCT
>JBDHQG010000734.1:0-2509 GCA_039806925.1 Limisphaerales bacterium | reverse complement strand
GATCAACGGCTCGATCAGTTGGGACTGTTCGAGGGCACGGGCCGCTTGGAGCGGCTCCAAAACTAACCCGCTTTGAGCGGTTCACATTCTCAAGCCTCCGGCTTTGCCGGAGGTCGCTGACTCGCGGATTCCAGCGTGAAACCGACGGCGCTTTGCGGCCAGGTCAAAATCGCGCTTCCGCCGGAATGAGCGATGGAGAGCCGCGGCACTATCGCGATGCTGAAGACGGTGCCATTTCCTGTTGCTCCACCGGCGCGGGCGGTGCCGAATATCGTGTCATCGGAAATCATCAAGCCGGCGTATGGCATTCCTCCGTCGCTGTTAATCGAATTGGGGCCGGTGGTGGGGCTGAAGTCGTGAATGATGGTGAATCCGGTGCCATTCGTGAGCAGCGCAAACACGGTGCCGTTTCCGGATTTGCCTCCCAGGAAGGTGGTGCCAAACAGAGTTTTGCCCCACAGCGTCAGGCCGGAGAACTGGATGGGATGCGCGCCGCCGCTGTTGGTGAAGACGCCGCTTTGATTCGCCCTCGTCGCGCCGAAGCTGTGCAGCACGGTGAAGCCGGAGCCGTCGAGTTGCATTCTATACACCGTGCCATTTCCGTTCGCGCCACCCCAATAGGTCGTCCCGTAAAGCGTCGTGCCGCTGACTATGAGACTGGCCGGCAAAACGCCATCGACGTTCGTGTAGGCGGGCTCGAAGCCGGGCCCTTCCAGCAGCGGCGCATAGTTCGTGGCGACGAAGGTGTGCAGGATCGTGAAGCCCGTGCCGTCAGGGTTGAGCCTGAAGATCGCGCCTCGGCCGGATTTCAAGCCCGCGGCGGCGCCATACAGTTGGTTTCCAGCCAGCACCAACGGCTCGGGCGTATCGCCTTCCTCAGCGGTAAAACTGTGGAGATTGGTGAAGCCGGCGCCGTTGGCCCCCACCCGAAACACCGCGCCCAGACCGGAAGTGCCGCCATTCTCGGTCGTGCCGTAAACGGAGTTGTCCGCCACCACGAGGCCAGATTCCGGATTCGCTCCTTCGGCATTGGTGGAGGCACCGGAACCGTAGGGCACAATCGGCTTGAAGTGATGCAGCACGGAAAAGCCGCTGCCGCTGGTGCTCAGCTTGAACACTGTTCCATGACCGTGGAGGCCGCCGTCGTAGGCGGTGCCATACAATGTGCCGCCGGAGAGGACCGGCGTGCTGTCGGGATACGCGCCGTCGGCATTGGTTTCGTTGATGAGCAGCGCAAAATCATGGAGCGTCGCGAAGCCGCTGCCATTCTTGTTGAGCTTGAAAAAAGTTCCGCTATGCCCTGCCCCGCCAGCGTCCGCCGCGCCGTAGAGAGTGTTCCCCGCGACGATCAAACCCGACTGTGGATTCCGTCCACCGCTCGCGGCATCGAACGAATGCAGAACTTCAAACGTCTGGGCTGTCAGCGAACTCACGCCCACCACGGCGGCGGCACTGAACAAGAATGACTTGCCTGGGAAACGACGATTGCATGGGATGTTTTCAGGTAGATTATCATGTGCAATGTCTGCGTCAGCATGATTTTGCACGTCGTGTTTCCAGCAGAAAACTTTGTCGGATTTGGGCAGCAGCGGCTGTTTACTGGGTGAGATGACTGAAGCGTCCGATGCCCAATTGCTGCGCGATTACGTCGAACACGGCCACGAGGCCGCGTTCCGCGAGATCGTCGTCCGCCATACGGACGCCGTATATTCGGCGGCGCTGCGCCAGGTCAACTCTCCCGATCTCGCGCGTGACGTGGCCCAAAGCGTCTTCACCGATCTCGCCCGCAAAGCGCCGTCCCTGGCGCGGACGCTGGATGCGAACGCCTCGTTGCTCGGATGGCTTTACCGCAGCACGCGCTTCGCCGCGCTCAATCAGTGGCGGGACGACCACCGGCGTCAGGCCCGCGAAAGGCTCGCTATGCAACACTTCGATCCGGCCTCCGATCCCGCGCCTGAATGGGAGCACGTCGGCCCCGTCCTCGACGAGGCGATGGCGGACTTGAGCGACGACGACCGCGAGGCGCTGCTGCTCCGCTTCTTCCGGAGCCGCGATTTCCGATCCATCGGCCAATCGCTTGGCCTGAGCGATGACGCCGCGCAGAAACGCGTCAGCCGCGCGTTGGAGAAACTGCGCACGCATCTGGCCCGCCGGGGCGTGACGACCAGCGCCGCCGCGCTCTCGGTCGCGCTTGCTGCGAACGTGGTTCAAGCCGCGCCGGCCGGTCTAGCCGTGGCGTTGTCGAACGCCGCGCTCGCCGGAACAACCCTTGTCACCACTGCCACTGTCACTGCCGCCAAAACCATTGCCATGACCACACTGCAAAAAAGCCTCATCGGCGCGACGCTTGCCGTCGCGGTCGGAACCGGAATCTACGAAGCGCGCCAGGCTTCGGCCTCGCGATCCGATCTCCAGACGCTCCAGCAACAGCAGGGGCCGCTCGCCGAACAGATCGATCAATTGACCCGGGATCGCGACACTGCCGCCAGCAAACTGGCCGCGCTCCAGA
>JBDHQG010000733.1:0-2519 GCA_039806925.1 Limisphaerales bacterium | reverse complement strand
CAGCGTGACGGTGCGGTTCGATTCGGAGCCGCCGAAGGCGATGTTGCCATCCGGGATGAGGTCTTGATTGGAAGAGACGCCGGCGACGCTCAGGTCAGCCGCGTTGGTTTCGACATCGCCAATCGTGAAGGGAATGGAGACGAGGGGCGTGTTTTCCGGCGTGGACTGGTTCCCGACGCCCGTAATGGTGGGAGGCGCGTTGCCATCCGGATGGCTCCCGATGGGTTCATCATCGATCAGGATCGTGTCGTAAACGACATCCACGCCGGCCCCGAATGGACCGACATCAAACAGGGCGGTGCTGGTTCCGTTGCCGGTGGTGATGGAAACTTCGGGCGTGGCCGGCTTCGTGCCATCGGTGGAGACGAACAGCTTCATCGTGCCGTCATTGCCCGAACCCCGGGTCCATTCCAGCCAGACATGGTAGGTGGTATTCAGGGCGATGGTCGTGGTGCCGGGAACGCTGACGGAGCCGTGCTTGATCTCGAGCTTGTTTCCGAAGCTGGTCAGCAACGTCGCCGTGGAGTTCTGCGCGGCGTCGAGCCAGTCCACGACGAATTTATAGTCCGCCCAGGAAGCCCATCGCACCCGGAGATAGCAATACATGGGATCGGCCTGCACAAGCGGCCGCTGGATGAACGATATTCCGTTGCAACGGAGTGACTGCGAGCCCGAGAGGACGGTGGCGGTGTGATCAGGTTCCGGGGCGGAACTGCTGATGGGGGGCACGGTCCATCCTGAATTCTCGTAGCCGGAACCTTCAAACCCCTCGCTCAGGAGGTAGGTGGGAGCCGCGGCCCTGCCGGGAGGAACAGCGAACATGCCGATGATGCAAACAAGGAGAACTGCCAGGCCCGTTCCGCGAAGAGTGCCGGAAGTGACGGCGGGATTTTTCAGCCCGCTCCGAATCGTGGAACATGGGGCGGGCGAGAGGCATTCAAACATCATGGTGCGACTTTTACTCCTTTGTACGTCTAGTTTTTTTGATACGACTCGAAATTTTTCTATGACTTGTTTCCTGCAACGGCCTTCCCGCAACGATCGACGGAAGCCGTTGCGCGGATTCATGCGGCGCTCACAGCCATAATGCTGCGAGCCCTGATAGGCGCCCGGGCCAACGGCGAATGGACATTGATTGTGGATAGTTGCACATGGAGTGGTTATCGGCAAACTCTTGGTGCCCACATAGCGATCCCCCCCTGAAAATAAACAGGTTCCGCCGGCGCGCATTTCAAGAACTGAAACGACGCGCGGGTTGGTTAATGCGGGGGTTGGGCGGCCAGCGCCGCCGCGGCTTTGGCCTTGGCTTCCCCAGCACGCCGGATGATTTCATCGGGCGAGGGAAGGCTCATGAGGACTTCGTCCGGGATGTCGCCGCTTTGCGCCAGCTTCGTGAGGCATTTTTGCCGTTCCTTGAGGGCCTTGTCGGCGTCCCGCTCCTTGCTGAACCGGCTCTTGGCCTTTTCAGAACGTTCGCGGAGGAGGGAATAGACGTCCCCGCCAAGCAGGGCGGAGATGTCGATCTTCATCTTTTCGCGATTGAGATCCGCGGCGCTGACGGTGTCGCCATTGATTGGTCCGGCCTTGTATTTGGGGAACATGATCGCCGCTTCCGGGCAGACGCGCGAACAGGCGGGGCAATTGGTTTTGCAGTTGTCGTTGTTCTGGACCTGGATCTTTTGTCCGGCATCGACGCCATAGACGCCGAACAGGCAGAAGCTCAGGCACTGCATGCAGTTCGTGCAGCGATCATAATCGATGACGGGGAACCACGGCTTCCAGTCGCCGGAACGAGCCGCCTGCATTTCCTGGCCGGCGGATTCCGCCAAGGCGCCAATGCCGGCGGCATCCAACCCCGCGATGTTGCGCGAGGCGATCCGGGCGGATGAATCGGGCGCCGCCGCCTCCGGGGCTGAACCTGTTTCATACCGGCCCAGCAGCAGCAACGGCGCGGAGCCAGGCGGGCTGACGGGATGGCCGGCGCGGGCATGGGTCACGGAAAATCCTTTTTCGAGAAGCGCCATCGTGGCTTCAAAGCGTTCGCCGGAACCGACGGGCTGCGCGCCGTTTTCCTCGTGGAGAACGACCCTCAGGGAGAATTGATTTTTTACGGCCATGATAAATCGGGAGGCGGAATTTCAGATCGTGGGAGCAGGTTCGGGCGCATCCGGGGTGGTCGCCCTGCCGTTTGGAACATTCGGCTGGAGCCCGGGGTTGAGCAAGGCGGCGACGACTTCATCGACCGGCTGCGCGCGCATGTTCAATATCTCCGCCCCATTTTCCGGAAGAGGCGCCCCGCCGGCCGCGAAAAGCCATTTCACAGCGCGAGGATAACAGGCGGCGATCTTCAGGCATCCGTTGGCCACGAGGTTTTGCAGGTTCGGATCCTGGCGCGCGGACATCTCGCAAAGATCCGGCACCGCGTCAAACGCCATGCCGGAATCGCAAAGCTTCTGCAGCACGGCCGCCTTCACCTCCGCGGGAACGACCTGGGCATAGGCGCAGTGACAGTATAAAAT
>JBDHQG010000732.1:0-2521 GCA_039806925.1 Limisphaerales bacterium | reverse complement strand
CGCGCGAATGCGCCGCGTTGCCATGACGCGACTCGGCGTTGGAAGTAGGACAGGCATCTTGCCTGCCCCGGCCAGCAAGACGGTGGGCAATGGAAAATGACGGTTCATTTGGCCAAACCGCTTGGTGTTCGGATTGGAGAATTTCGGGACAGGCTGGAAGCCTGTCCTACGAATGTGGCAGAACTCAGTTCGCGATTTTCAACTGCATCGTTCCGGATTACTTCCCAATGCAAAACTGGCTGAAGATCGAGTCCAACAAATCCTCCGTTGACGTCTTCCCGACAATCTCTCCCACCGCGTTCGCCGCGATGCGCAGCTCCATCGCCGGCAGCTCCAGCGTCAGTCCCGTCCGCAACGCGTCCAGCGTTCGCAGCACCGATTCCCGCGCGCGCTTCAGCGCCTCCTGATGCCGCGCGTTGATCATCACCTGCAACATCTCAGCCTTGATCTCGCCGGACCAGAGGGACTCCTTGATCGCATCCTTCAGCGCTTCGAGGCCGGCACCCGTCACGCAACTCACCGCCACCGCCACCGCCCGCCATTCCTCCGGCAAACGCACCGTCGCCGGCCGGTCGGACTTGTTGCAAACGATGATCCGCTTCTTGACCGCGAACTCGCGCAGCAACACCTCATCTGACGTCGTCAACGGCTCGCCACCGTCCAGCACATGCAAGATCAGCTCCGCCTTCGCAAGCGATTCGCGACTGCGCCGGATGCCTTCGGCCTCGATCTCATCGCCTGCATCTCGCAGTCCCGCCGTGTCGATGAACACCACCGGCAGCCCGCGAATGTTTGCCGTCTCTTCGATGGTATCCCGCGTTGTGCCGGGTGTGGCGGAGACGATGGCACGGTCGTGGCCGAGCAGCTGGTTCAACAGGCTCGACTTGCCTGCATTCGGCCGGCCGATGATCGCCGCGCGCACGCCGCGCCGGAGAATCTGCCCTTCGTTCGCCGTGCGCAGCAGCGCATCCATGAACTCCACCGCGCGCGTCAATCGCTGCGTCAGTTGGTCCTTCGTATCCGGCGCGATGTCTTCGTCGGGAAAATCAATATGGGCCTCGATGTGCGCCAGCGTCTTCACGAGGTCGTCGCGCAGCTGCTCAATCCGCTGCGAGAGTTTGCCCGCGAGCTGTTCATTCGCGGCGGACAACGCCAGCTCCGTGCGCGCATGAATCAAATCCGCGACTGCCTCAGCCTGCGCAAGATCGATGCGGCCGTTGAGAAACGCGCGCTTGGTGAATTCCCCTGGCTCGGCCAGCCGCGCGCCGTTCTCCAGCAGCAGATCGAGAATCGTTTTCGCGACGAGCAAGCCGCCGTGACAGGAAATTTCGACGACGTGTTCGCGGGTGAAGGTTCGCGGCGCGCGCATCACCGCGACCAGCACTTCGTCGATGACCTTTCCGGCGCGCTCGATGTATCCGTAGTGAATCGTGTGACTCGGAGCCGCCGACGGTTTCGCGGACGTCTTGCCGACAGGAACGAAACATTTGTCCGCGACGGCGAGCGCATCCGCGCCCGAGAGCCGAATGACCGCAAGTCCGCCTTCTCCCAGCGGGGTGGCGATGGCAGCGATGGTGTCAGCCTGGTTCATCGGTAGCCGCCGAGGTGACGAGGCGGAACTCTTGTTGCCCGCAGGAAGTTCGCCTCCTTACGTCGGCGGCTGCGAGGGACGAAACTAGACATGACCGTGACAATTGCCGCGGGCGTTCTCGGCGTTGCGGCCTTCGAGGAAGAGCCGCGCCTTTTCGTAGCTCCTTTTGTGCAGGTAATGCAGCAGCGACGGATCGGTTTCGCGCGGCAGCTGGCGCGTCAATTCATCGATGCGCGTAAACAGGGAAACCAAGTTTGGCTTGGGATTCGCCGTCGGCATGGACGCCACCGCGCGCTCCAACTCCAGCAGCGCGTCGAGGATTTCGCGTTCCGTTCCAGTCATGCTCGATGGATAGCGTGCTGGGCCTTCGAAAGCCAGTTCAACCACATTTCACGAACAGCGCGGGAGGATATTGCCCATCTCATTAGCACCCGGCTTTAGCCGGGTGTATGGGCGCGGCCAAACCGGAAAGCTGTTTCAACAGCTTTCCGAAAGAAAAGCCGCTAAAGCGGCTGATAAAATCTCCATCGCATTTCGTCACCCGGCTAAAGCCGGGTGCTAATGAGAACGAGAACCGAAACATGGCGATCTCTCGGCTGCGTGGTCTACCTGCCAAGAGCATCCCAAGTTTAGTTCCTTGAAATCAGATTTGTTCCCCGAATCATGGCGCGGATGAAACGCGACGCGAACGCACCCAGTTATCTCGGCATCGAGGCCGGCGGCACGCGCATGGTCGGTTTGTTCGACGCCGGGGATGGCTCCCCCGTCCGCCGCGCCGAAGCGGGCCCGGCGAACCTCCGCCTGCTCACCGACGCGCAACTCACCGCGTGGTTCAAGGAGATCGCGGATTCATTCCCCACGCCGAGCGCCGTGTGCATCGGCATGGCTGGCGCGCGCGCCGGGTCTGATCGTGAGCGCATCCGTCGCGCC
>JBDHQG010000731.1:0-2522 GCA_039806925.1 Limisphaerales bacterium | reverse complement strand
GCCGTGGACGCCACGGATGCGCTGCGGGCATTGGAGAAGTATGCCGGGTTGCGTCCGGTTGAGTTGACGAACATCCGGCGGCAAAACCCGGAACTCGCCCGGACGATGGAGGAACGCGAACGCATTCAGCAATACAAGCAGGCGGTCATTGAGGCTCGTGATGGGAAGTTGCGCGAGTCGTTTGAGCGGTTGGACCAGCAAGGCGTGGTCGAGTCCTGCACGTTGGCTAATCAACATGAGAAGTTGACCGCCCGTTACCTCGAACATCTCAAGGCCAGAGATTCGACGGTGGTCGTCTCGCAAAGCTGGAACGAAATCCATCAGGTCAACGAGACGATTCGGGAGGCATTGAAACAGGAAAAGCTCGTGGGCGAAACGGAAACGGTCGTCACGGCTTTCCAACCCGTGGACCTGACGGACGCGCAGAAACGCGACCGACGTTCTTACGACGCAAACTCAGTAATCGTCTTCAATCGCGATGCCTGGGGTTTCAAGAAAGGCGACAGTGCGAAGTTGCAGGCCATCACGGACACGCACTTGATCGTTGAGAGTGAAACGCGCGTGGCCTCCGTGCCATTGAAACATCTGGACCGGCTCACCGTCTGCCAGCGCAATGAACTGGCGTTGTCCGCCGGCGACCGACTGCAACTCAAGGCCAATGGCCGCAGCGAAGACGGACGGCATCTGGCCAACGGCGAGTTGGTGGCGGTCAAGTCAACCCGCGCCGACGGGTGCATTGAGTTGAGCGATGGCCGGATGCTGCCGTCGAACTTCCGCCAGTTCGTGCGCGGCTACGCCGTCACGTCCTACGCCTCGCAGGGCAAGACGGTCGATTACGTCCTGTTCTCCGATTCGGCGGTGCGCGCCGCCACGAATGATCAACAGTGGTACGTCACCATTTCACGGGGGCGCAAAGGCGTCCGCATTTTCACCACCGACAAGCCGCAGTTGCGCGAGAGCATCACGCGCTCAGGTCAGCGTCCTCTGGCGCTTGAACTCACGGGCGGCTCCGGCCCGCGCCCGGCGCTCCGGTTGTGGGACCGGCTGCATGGCTATCTCCTGCGCTTTGGCCGCACCGCCGCCGACCGCTTCCGCCGCTTGAAACAAACCCGCTGTCGTCACCCGCAACGAACCTATGAACACCAAACCACCCCAATGCTGGGACAGCGACCCGAACGCGCGCGCCGTCAAAATCGAATGGTCCCCTGAACGCAGCCTCCTGCTGCCGCACGACCAGTTCACGTTCTCGGAACTGACGGGTGACGACCGCGAACAGCGCCTGCGCCTGGTCTTTGCCACGCACGAAGTGCTGGTCCGCGGCACCTGCCTGCGGCGCATCGAAGCCGCGATGCAACGCGAGGAGCTCTCGCTCCTGACCCGTTTGCCGGAGAACCAAAAATCCCTCGTCGGCGAAGGTCATCCGCTGATCCTTCAAATCGCCGTGGCTGAAACCAAGCCCGCGCCGCTCGATCAACCATGAGATGACCTTCGCGCGCCTAGCGCCCGATTGGGCGGGTGGGATGGGACGCAACAGCGGATGTCCTGTCTCCGCGACTACCACGCGCCCGCCAACTGGTTGCTGGCGGGCGCGGCGTCTCAGCCTCACTCACGCAGGAAAGGACTGGCTGTCGTCGTCCGACGGTGAACGGGACTCGGGCAACGGCGGCGGCGCGGCCACGGGACGTTTCGGAAACGGTGGGGGCTTTACGACGTAACGCGGTCGTGGCGGTCTGCGCCAGAGGCCGCCCCGCAAAATCCACACGATGAGCAGCGGCGACAGCCACACCGTCACATGTAGATCTCAAGTCCGTAAGTGGCGATGACCCAATCCAGCCACTTGTAGAACGGCTCCAGCAGCAGCACGGGATGCTCGCTCATACCGCCTCCTTCGCTTTGTCCGGCGTTGGTGCGTTCGCCTGCGTCGTTGCCGGCACGTCTGGAGTTTGCAGTTGCAGCGCGATCACCTTTTGTTCGGCACGCTTCCTCTCGTAATCTTCCAGCGCCGGAAGTTCCACGCGCGCCTTGCGCGCATAGGCCGCGTGGACGGCCTTGCTCTTGTGCCCCAGCGCCTCTTGCGCGAACCGCTCCGGGTATCCCGCCGTCCGCGCCCGCTCCGCCCAAGCATAACGGTACGAATGCAACGTCAGCCCTTCAAATTCGCAGCGTTCGGATAACGCCCGGAACATCGCCGCCCGTTCCGTCGCCCCAAGGCCGATGAGCGTCGGAAACAGCGGGCCGTGCTTGGGCAGCTTCTCCAGAATCGCGGCCAGTTCGTCGCTGAACCGCTGCACGCACAGCGTCCGGGTCTTCTGGCGATAAAAGCTGATCACCCGGTGTTCCCAATCAATGTTCTCCGCCTTGATGTTCGCCAGATCACCCTGCGCGGCTCCAATGCACCACGCCATTTCCAGATAGGCTTTGAACTCGGACATCTTCGTGACGGCGACTATCACCTGATGTTCCTCCAGCGTGATGCCGCGCCGTTCCCGGTAATGCAACTGCGGCCATTGCTTCTTGGCCAG
>JBDHQG010000730.1:0-2527 GCA_039806925.1 Limisphaerales bacterium | reverse complement strand
GGTAGCTTCCGATCAGACCCGTGCCGCTGGACACGATCCAGCCGCGCAGCGCTTCGTCCGGCTTTTTCGTCGACTCGCTCAACATGCCGTCGATGGAAATGAATCCGTCGCGACGCGCCGTCCAGCGACGCACCGCGCCGTGCTGAATGCCATTGCCGGGCGCGCCGCCTTTCGCGGTCAGTGTCGGCCTGCCGACTTTCGCGTTCGCGTTGCGACCGACCGGCGTCCACGCGTTGCCGTTCGGAACCATCTGGACAAACGACTCCATGCGGTTCGCCTTCGGATCGAATTCGCCGAAGCCATACTCCCACGCCTGCGCGCCCGCGCCCGCCGTCGTGACGCCATATTCGCCGCGGATGTAATCGAGCGCGAGCTTCGTCTCGATCTCAGACGGGCCGCGCTGGTAGATGAGCTTGTAGAGAAGTTGAATGCGATCTTCGGCCTTCACCTTCGCCTTGAAGTCCGCACGCAGCGTGAGGTTGCGGGCCTGCTCGATGACGAGCGGGCTGTTCATCATGAAGAGCGCCTGCTGCGGGACGATCGTTTCGTTGCGCTTGCCGGTGGTGAGGTCCGGATTCGCGAAGTCGAACGCCTGGAACATGCTCGGGATTCGGTTGCGATCAATGTAGGCGTAAACCGAGCGGCGCGTGGGATACGGCTCCGCATCGAGCATCACGCCGGGGCCGCCCATCGGTTCAAGTTCCAACCGGCCGCCGATGTAGAGAATCGTGTCGCGCAAGGTCTCGAAGTCGAGGCGGCGGCGGTTCATCTGCCAGTAGAGCTTGTTGCCGGGATCGATTTGCGCGAAGCGCGGATTGTCGTCGCTGCTCTGCTGCCACGTCGAGGAGAGCATCATCAGCTTGTGCAGTTTCTTGAGTGACCAGCCGTCCTCGACGAAGCGCGCGGCGAGATAGTCGAGCAGTTCGGGATGCGTCGGAGGTTCCGAGCGCAGACCGAAGTCATCCGGCGTCGGCACCAAGCCTTCGCCGAAATGATGCTGCCAGACGCGATTCACGATGACGCGCGCGGTCAGCGGGTTGTCCTTGTTCGCGATGATCTGCGCGAACTCCAGCCGGCCGCTGCCGTCCTTGAACGGCCTGCGCGCGGAGCCCGCGATGATCTCCGGCGCCTGTCGCGGGACGATGGGGCCCTTGTTGCCCGGATTGCCCTTCACCATCACGAAGGAATCCTTCGGCTTCTCCACGTCGTAGAGCACATGCGCGCGAGCAGGCGAGCCGGGATGATTCGCCTTCACGTCGTTCACGGCGCGGATGAGCGCGTTCTGCTGGCCGCGAAGCTGGTTGTCATTCTGGATGAAGTTCCGCACCGTCTGCTCGGTGAGATTGATCGGACCCTTGCTGGTCGCGACGATCTCGCGGATGTCTTCGAGGTCTTTGTCGGGAAAACCCTTCGGCGCGTCCGGCGGCGTGGTGCGGGAAGCGGTCGCGCTCTTCACGCGCGCTTCGTGCGAGGCCATCTGGCTGTCCCAATCCTTCGCCACGCGCGCGAGCAGTTGCTCATAACGCGCGGCGACCTGGGCGAGGTTGGCCGGTGGCGTGGAGAAGAGTTTCGCGACGTGCTCGTTGAGCGGCTTCGACTTGTCGGCGTTCGCGGCGAACTTCGCCGCCAACTCACGTCCCTTAGTGACAAAGTCCGCCTCCGGCAGCGCGGCGAAGGCGGCCCACGGCGTCCAGACGGCGTGATGGCGGGTAAGGCGGTTCTTGAGGTAATCGTTCCACGCGCGGGCGCGGCCCGGTTGCAGCTTTTGCTTCTGCATGAAGCGGTCGAACGACACGTCCTTCGCGCTCTTGCTCCAGTCATTCAATGCGAGCAGGTATTCGCCGATCTTGCCGCGCCAGTCGGCGGCGATGTCGCGCTCGACCTTGTCCTGAAACGCGGTGAGCGCGGCTTCCTTCGCGGCGAGTTGCTGTTTGAAGTCGCGATAGGACGGCGTCTCCTTTGGGTCAATGAGCGGCGGGCCTTCGGACGGTTCGCGCGTGCTCGCGAAGACGCCGTGCAGCGAGTAGTAATCCTTCGTCGGCACAGGATCGAACTTGTGATCGTGGCAGCGCGCGCAGGCGAGCGTGAGGCCCATCGTGGCCTTGCCGATGAGGTCGATGCGGTCGTCGATGATGTCGTTCGCGTTGTTCCCGAAACGATTGCCGAGCGTGAGGAAGCCGAGCGCGGCCAGTTCGCGTTTGTCGTCGAGGTTGAGTTTGTCCGCGGCGATTTGGCGCAGGAGGAACTGGTCGTAGGGCAGATCTTCGTTGAGCGAGCGGATGACCCAGTCGCGATACGTCCAGGCCCAGAGGTAGCGCATGTCGCGGCCGTTGTCGTTGCGGCCTTTCGTTTCGCCATACTTGGCGAGGTCCAGCCAGTGACGGCCCCAGCGTTCGCCGTAACGCGGCGAGGCGAGCAGGCGGTCGATGACCTTCTCGAAGGCGTTCGGTGAAGAGTCGTCGAGGAAATCGTTCACTTCCTTTTCTGAGGGCGGAAGTCCGTGGAGATCGAACGTCGCGCGGCGGAG
>JBDHQG010000071.1:0-11214 GCA_039806925.1 Limisphaerales bacterium | reverse complement strand
CTAACCCAGTATGCCGTCAGAGCCGGACAACAAAATGGATGAGCTGCTGAAAGCCTACGCGAAGAAGCGTCGGGCCGAGGCGGGCGGCGAGATGCATCCCGCGACGCGGCGGCTGTTGCAGGCCGAGGTCGCGAAGCTCAGGCCGGCACCCGCGCCGAAACGCAAGTCGTGGCTGGCGTTGCTCGGAATGTACTGGCCGCGCGTGGCCGTCGCGGCTGCCGTGGTGGCAGTCGGTGGCATCGCGATGATGAGCCTGTTTCCGCCCGCGAGTGAGAAGCAGGAAACAATGTTTCTGGCAAAGCAGGACAAGGAAACGCCGTCTGCGGATCGCTACATACGCGCTGACTCCGTGGTGTCGTCACGTCGGTCGCTCGCGCCAGCGGTGGCTCCTCCGGCGAAACCTGTCGATCTACCAACCGTCGCGCTGTCCGACGAAACGAAATCCGTGAATGAATTGCGCCGCGAGAATGCGCCGGCATCTCCGCGCGCGGTCGCGGCGGAACGCGATTTGGGCGAGATGGAAAAAGCCGGGAAGAAAATGAAGCCCGCCGAGCCGGCGCGGGCACCGGCTCCCACAGCGGCCCCGATTGAAGTCGCGCGGAGTTCAGCCGCCGCTTCCGGCCCCGCCACACCGGCGACTCAACTCCCCGTCAGCGAACCCGTTTCCCTGGGCGTGGCGCTGGCGGAATTAAAAGACAAGGATGTAACGGGCGGACGAGAAGCCGCTCCACAGACGCCTCCGCCAGGCCTCGTGGCGGCTGACGGCGCGGTCGTTTTCGATTCCAAGCAAGTCGATGCGCTCGCGGCCTTCAAGGCCACGGCACCTGCCGGCCAGCAGCAAGCCGCACCCAAAAACATCCCAGACCTCTCCTCACAGAGCGCAGTGGAGCTGAAACAACAACTGAACAACGCCACCGTTCGCAGCCGCTTTGCGCAGGTGCAGAACGCGGGCCGCCCGGCGCCGGGAAAGGCTCTTCCCAATTCGGAGGCAGCCGTGCTGACCACCTTCTTCGTCGAGCAAACCGGCGAACAAGTGCGCGTGGTGGATGGCGATGGATCGATCTACGAGGGCAAGATCGTGAACGGAGATGTGGCAGGAACAAAGGAAGCGGAAGATTTGATTCGCGCGCCCCTGCCGGAACGACAGGACGAGTCGCGCGTCGGACGGAATTTGACTGAGCAGGAAGTGCGACAGCAGCAGGCGCAACGAACTTTCAATTTTCAGGCGGCAAACAACCCGCCGGCTCCTGCCTGGAACTTCCGCGCCACTGGAATGAACCGCACCTTGAAGCAGCCGGTGACGATTGACGCGGTGGTATACGAAAGCGTGACGGTCACCAACGTGACCGGTGCGGCGGATACGGTCACCGCCGGTCAGTCGCCGAACTTCAATCGCGAAACCCCGGGTCAGGCTCCCGCGAAGCAGCTGGGTTACACGGTGACCACCACGCCTGCGCAAGCCGCCGGCGGCGCGGTGCTGCAAAGCAACGCCTACAATTCTCAATCGCTCAACGTGAACAACGCGCTCCGCATCCAGGGCAACTATCGCATCGGACCGACCAACCAGCGTCCCCTCGACGCCGTGCGCGACGGCAATTCGCGTTAACCCCCGACCATTTTCTTCTGGCCTGAAATGATCAGCGCGATAGCGTTCGCGCAATCGAATCATGAAAGGCCGCGCCACCACCGATCGTTTCGCGTTTGAGCGCGAACTGCTGCTGCAAGGGCTGATGTGGATCGCGGGCGTGGATGAAGCGGGGCGCGGTCCGCTCGCGGGGCCGGTGGTCGCGGCGGCGGTGATGTTTCCCGGGCGCTGGCTGAAGGAAGGTTTGCCGGACGAGTTGAACGGCCTGAACGACTCGAAGCAGCTCACGGAGCGGCAGCGGGAACGTTTCTTCGAGGTGCTGACGACGTGCGGCGAGATCCAGTTCGCCATCGCGCAGATGGATGCGGCGCGCGTGGACGAGATCAACATCCTGCAGGCGACGCATCACGCGATGAACGACGCGCTCGCGCAGCTCCGCCCCGCGCCGCAGCACGCGCTGGTGGACGGCATGCGCGTGAAGGCGCTGCGCTTTCCGCAGACGCCGATTGTGAAGGGCGATGCGCGCAGCTATTCGATTGCCGCGGCAAGCGTGCTGGCAAAGGTGACGCGGGATCGCTTGATGGTCGAGTATCACGAATGCTGGCCGTCGTACGGCTTCGCGGATCACAAGGGCTACGGCACGGCGCAACATCTCGCGGCGATTGCGGCACACGGGCCGTGTCCGATCCATCGCCGCAGTTTCGCGCCGATCAAGCAGCCTGAGCCGGGGTTGTTCTGATGTGAGAAAGGTTTTCCGCAACAAGGCGATGAATCTCCGGGAACTGCTCGACACCTGGCTGGGGCGCAAGGAAATGCCGGAGCATTTGCGCCGCGGCATTCTCGGCGAGCACGCGGCGAAGAAACATTTGCGCAAGCTCGGCCTGAAGTTTCTCACCGCGAACTTCAAATCGGATCGCGGCGAGATCGATCTCATCTTCCGCGATGGTGACTGCCTCGTGTTCACGGAGGTGAAGACGCGTTCCTCGGAGGATTGGACGCGCCCCGCGGCCGCCGTGAACGCCCGGAAGCGCCAGCTCCTGTCGCAGACCGCGCTCGATTACCTGAAGCTGCTGGGCAATCCGCCGGTGAAGATTCGCTTCGACATCGTGGAGGTGCTGCTGGGCGACGGCAAGGTGCGCGAGGTGCGGCACCTGCCAAACACGTTTGCCTTGTCCGCGCCGTATCGCTACGGCTGAATGGGAGAACGGTTTTGAACGATTCAATGTCATTGCCATCCGCCCGTGTGGTTCATGCGTTTCCTGATCGATGGACTCGTTTCTCATTAGCACCCGGCTTCAGCCGGGTGTTTGTGCGGGTGGAGCTTGAAGCTGCTTCAGCGGCTTTTGGAGTGCGATGCGGCAAACCGTTGAAACGGTTTGCCCTCAAACGCACTCGTGGCACCCGGCTGAAGCCGGGCGCTAATGAGAAGGAGCATTTCCGTATTTGAAGACCTGCATCATCTTCAATCCCGCCGCGCGCGGCGAGAAGGCGAACACATTTCGCGATCATCTCGCGGCGCTGGCCTCGCGCGTGACGCTGAAGCCAACCTACGCGGCGGGCAGCGGACGTCCGCTCGCGGCGGAGGCGGTGCGCGAGGGCTTTGAAGTCATCGTCGCGGCGGGCGGCGACGGCACGATGAACGAGGTGCTCAACGGCATCGCGGACGAACCGGAAGGTCTCGCGCGCACCAGGCTGGGCGTGCTGCCGCTCGGCACCATCAACGTCTTCGCGCGCGAACTGCGCATCCCGGTTCATTTCGACTCCGCGTGGCGCATCATCGAGCAGGGACGCGAGACGCGCATCGACTTGCCGCAGGTGGAGTTCACGGAGGACGGCCGGTTGCAACGGCGGAACTTCGGCCAGCTCGCGGGCGCGGGGCTGGATTCGCGCGCGATTGAACTGGTGGATTGGGAACAGAAAAAATCGTTCGGGCCGCTCGCCTACGTTGTCGCCGGATTCAAGGCGCTCGCCGAACCGAAGTCGCAGATCATCGCGTCCGCCGCGAACGCGGGCGCGCAGGGCGAGCTCGTGCTAATCGGCAACGGGCGTTACTATGGCGGCAGCTTCGAGCTCTTTCCAAAAGCGAACATGCGCGATGGATTGCTCGACGTGACGGTGTTCCCGAAGGTGAACTGGGAGACGTTGCTGCGCTCGGGCTGGGGCTGGCTGACGAGCCAGATTCATTCGGCGGCCGGCTGTCACACCTTCCAGGCGGAGTCGTTCAAGCTGAGCACGACGGGCAACGTGCCGGTGGAGCTGGACGGCGACAACGTGGGCCATCTGCCGGCGACGTTTTCCGTACGGCGCGAGGCGCTGCGCGTGCTGGTGCCGTGAAGGCGGAGGGTGCGGCGGCCCGCCGCGCTCCGTTTCGCGCCGCCACTTGCCGTCCGCCGTGAGGCGACTAAACTGCGCGCCTGATGACGAAGAGCCGTTCCAACGATGACACCATCCGCCTGCGCGGAGTGCGCCATAACAATCTCAAGAACTTCGATCTCGATATCCCGATCGGGAAGCTCACCGTCATCACCGGCCTGAGCGGCTCCGGCAAAAGCTCGCTCGCCTTCGACACGCTCTATGCCGAGGGCCAGCGTCGCTACGTCGAGACCTTCTCGCCCTACGCGCGGCAGTTCCTCGACCGCATGGACAAGCCGCAGGTGGACCGTATCGAAGGCATCCCGCCCGCCATCGCCATCGAGCAGCGCAACGCCGTCCGCTCCACGCGCTCGACCGTCGGCACGATGACGGAGGTCTGTGATTACATGAAGGTGCTGTGGCCGCACCTCGCGCATCTCCATTGCAAGCAATGCGGCCAGCTCGTTCGCGCCGAACCGCCCGCAGTGGTGTGGGAAGCCATAAGCGCGGAACTCGGAACACGGAACGCGGAATGCCTGATCACGTTCAACCTCCCGCTCTCGGAAAAGCTCTCGCTCAAAGACTCGCTCGACCTCGTCGCGAAACAGGGTTACCAGCGCCTGCTCATTGGCGATGAAGTCATCCGCATCGACGAGGCTGCGTCACGCATCACGCATCACGTATCACTGCTCACCATCGTTCAAGATCGCCTCAAGCTCGCGCCCGCCAACCGCGCGCGCTTCATCGAGGCGTGCGAACAGGCGTATCACTTCGGCAAGGGACGCCTGACCCTCTTTGCGCTCGGGGAAAATGCGAAGCCCGAAACGCGAAACCCGAAACGTTTCTCCAGCCACTTCCACTGCGCGGCGTGCGACATCGATTATCCCGAGCCCACGCCCGCGCTCTTCAGCTTCAATCATCCCGTCGGCGCGTGTCCGGCCTGCAAGGGCTTCGGTCGCATCATCAGCATCGACTACAATCTCGCCATCCCCGACCGCTCGAAGACGCTCGGCGAAGGCGCGGTAAAGCCTTGGCAAACCGCCACCGGCATGGAATCGCAGCGCGATCTCACCAAGGCGTGCAAGAAACACAAGGTGCCGATGGACGTGCCGTTCGCCGATTTGTCCGAAGCCCACCAGCGCTTCGTGATCGACGGCGAGCCGAACTACGACTCGAACGATCCGGCGAATTCCTGGCCGCGAAAATGGTATGGCGTGAAGGGCTACTTCCGCTGGCTGGAGTCGAAGTCCTACAAGATGCACGTCCGCGTGCTGCTAAGCCGTTACCGCGCCTACACAACCTGCGAAGCGTGCGACGGCAAGCGGCTGAAGCCGGAGACGCTGCTCTACCGCGTGGACGTGCCGGGAGGCGGCGGGCGAGCAGAGGAGAAAAGGGGGAAGGGAGAAAAGGGGACGGCCATCTCTACCGGCAACCTCCATGCAGTTTCTCTCCTCACCCCCCTTTCCCCTTTTCCCCTCAGCTCTCTTACGCTGCCCGCGTTCTATTCCCTGTCCATCGAGAACGCGCTCGCCTTCATCGACGATCTCGCCGCAAAACATTCTCCCCAGCCGAACGATCCGCTCACGCTCGCGCGCGGCGAGGTCCGCGCGCGGCTGCGCTATCTGGTCGAAGTCGGCCTTGGCTACCTCACGCTTGACCGGCCCACGCGCACGCTCTCCGGCGGCGAGACGGAGCGCGTGAACCTGACGACGTGTCTCGGCACACGCCTCGTCAACACGCTGTTCGTGCTCGATGAGCCCAGCATCGGCCTGCATCCGCGCGACACCGCGCGCCTTGTTCGCATCCTCGAACAACTCCGCGACACCGGGAACACCGTCGTCGTCGTGGAACACGAGGCGAGCGTCATGCGCGCCGCGGATCAAATCGTGGACCTCGGCCCCGGCCAGGGCGAGAAAGGCGGCCAACTCGTCTTCTGCGGTCCGCTCGATGAACTGATGACCAGCGCCAGTTCGCTCACCGGCCAATACCTCAGCGGCCGCAAGCAAATCGAACTGCCGAACCGCCGTCCTGTTTCTGACGTAGCAGCCGACGTGAGTCGGCTCACTTCAGCTTCTACGGAGTTGGCGCTGAAGGAAGCGACGGTTCCGTATCGAGTGTCGCCCGCCTCGCCCACGAACCTCGTAGCAGCGGACGTGAGTCCGCTCCATCTAAAACCGGACATCAGTCAGAGCCGACTCACGTCGGCTGCTACAACTCAAAGGAAAGGCCGAGGTGAGGGCGGACCAAAAACCTCGTCCACCATTCCCACGCTCCGCATCTCCAACGCCACGCGCCACAATCTCAAGAACCTCTCCGTCGAGATTCCACTTCGTCGCTTTGTCGCGCTCACGGGCGTCAGCGGTTCGGGCAAAACCACGCTCGTGCGCGAAGTGTTGCTGCCTGCGCTCGAAGCAAAGCTGAAATCTCAAATCCCGAATCTCAAATCACAGCCGACCGCCAAAGCCTCGGATCGTCTCGGCTCCGACGACGACGGTGACGACAGCCAATCCACAATCCACAATCCACAATCCACGATCTCCGGCTGGGAATCGCTTGGACAGGTCGTGCTCGTTGATCAATCGCCGCTCGGCAAAACGCCGCGCTCGAACCCGGTCGTTTACATCGGTGCCTTCGATGACGTCCGCGAACTCTTCGCCCAGACCGATCTTGCGAAACAGCGCGGCTTGAACGGCAGCGCGTTCAGCTTCAACAGCGGCGTCGGCCAGTGCGAACGCTGCCGAGGCGCGGGCTTCGAGAAGATCGAGATGCAGTTCCTCAGCGACATCTTCATCCGCTGCCCGGAATGCAACGGCCGCCGCTATCGCGAGCACATTCTCGAGGTGAAACTTCGCAGCGGCGCGCACAACTGGAGCATCGCGGACATGCTCGACGCCACCATCGACGACGCGCTGACGTTCCTGATGAACTTCATCAACGTCCCGGCTGGCCGCCGTGCCCTCGCACGACTAAAGCTTCTGCAGGATGTCGGCCTCGGCTATCTGCGACTCGGCCAGCCCATCAACACGCTCTCCGGCGGCGAAAGCCAACGCCTGAAGCTCGTCAGTCATCTGGCGGAGACTGCCGCTGCCGATTCCGCGGCGAACGAGAAGACCCATCTCACCGCGAAGAACACGATAGCCGAGGTGAAGGACTGGCTGGCGAAGAAGCGGGGCAGTCAAAGCCTCTCATTAGCACCTGGCTTCAGCCAGGTGACCGCTGATCGCGAGGAGGAGAAGCCGCTTAAGCGGCTTTCAATCGAAGCCCCAACAGACACCGGGCTGAAGCCCGGTGCCAATGAGACCGCTCCGAAGCGCACGCTCTTTCTCTTCGACGAGCCGACCACCGGTCTGCACTTCGATGACGTGCGTGTGCTGCTCCAAGTCTTCCAACGCATCGTGGACGCCGGTCACAGCGTCGTCGTCATCGAGCACAACCTGGATGTCATCAAGTCCGCCGACTGGGTCATCGACCTCGGCCCGGACGCCGGCGAACGCGGCGGCAAACTGGTCATTGCCGGCACGCCGGAGGATGTGGCGGAGTGCGAGGGGAGTCACACGGGAGCGTTCCTGCGCGAGGTTCTAGCTTCGCGAACCGAAAGTGAGCAGGTGAGAAAGTGGGAAAGTGGGCGGGCCAGAAGCAGTTCTCACCTGCCCACTTTCCCACCTGCCCCCCTGCTTGCTCCGACGAAGCCCGCGGCATCTGCTCCAACCGCAGAGACCATCGCCCTCCACGGCGCGCGCGAGCACAACCTCAAGAACCTCTCGCTCGAAATTCCGCGCGGGAAGTTCGTCGTCGTCACCGGCGTGAGCGGCAGCGGCAAGAGCACGCTCGCGTTCGATCTGCTCTTCGCCGAGGGCCAGCGGCGGTTCCTCGACTCGATGAACACCTACGCGCGCCAGTTCGTGGAGCAGATGGCGCGGCCGGAGGTCGATCTCATCACCGGCCTGCCGCCGACGGTCAGCATCGAGCAGCGCACTACGCGCGGCGGCGGCAAGAGCACCGTGGCAACGGTGACCGAGGTGTATCACTTCTTCCGCCTGCTCTTCGCGCGGCTCGGCACGCAGTTCTGTCCCGACTGTCAGTTGCCGGTCGAGGCGCAGACGCGTGACGCGCTCGCGGCCGGATTGCAGAAGGATTTGAAGAAGCGCGGCGACCTGCTGCTGCTCGCACCCGTCGTGCGGAATCGCAAAGGCTTCCACACCGACGTCGCCGAATGGGCGGCGAGTCACGGCTACAAGGAGATTCGCGCTGACGGGAAACTCTACGACACGAGCAAGCCGTTCCGTCTCGATCGCTTCAAGGAACACGACGTGGAAATCGTGGTCGGCGTGCTCGACAAGAAGCGGAGTGCGGCCGTCCCCGGCCGCAGAAACGCTCTTAGTTCCAGCGCATCGGACAAGCCCAAACCCGCCAGTGATTCGTCCGTTTCTGCGCCCGGGGACGGGCGCACTCCACAGCAGCTCGTCGAGGAGACGCTCGACCTCGGCAAGGGCACGCTCTTCGCGCTCGATAATCACGGCAAGGTCACCATTCATTCGACTGAACGCGCTTGTCCGAAGTGCGCCCGATCGTTCTCGCCGCTGGACCCGAAGAATTTCTCCTACAACTCCGCGCAAGGCTGGTGTCCGAAGTGTCGCGGCTTCGGCGAACTTTTCTACATTCCAGAAGTCGAGCGCGGCGCGAACGCGGATTCCATCGAGGAAAGCTGGTGGAGCTGGGCGAACGAACGCGAGGTCTGCCCGGACTGCCACGGCTCGCGGCTGAAGCCGGAATCACGCGCCGTGCGTTTGCCGATTGGAGTGTTGGAGTCATGGAGTAATGGGCAGAAGCGTCGCCACTTCACCACTCCACCACTCCATTACTCCACTCCTCCAACCATCGACGCCTTCTCGCAGTTCTCCGTGAGCGCGGCGCACGAGTTCTTCCGCAAGCTCAAGCTCAAGGGCCGCGAGGCCGCCATCGCGCGCGACATTCTGCCGGAGATTGCCGAGCGCCTGAAGTTTCTCGATGAAGTGGGGCTTGGTTATCTGCAACTCGGTCGCGCGGTCACCACGCTCAGCGGCGGTGAGGCCCAGCGCATCCGGCTCGCGGCGCAGCTTGGGTCGAATCTCAGCGGCGTGCTCTACGTGCTGGACGAACCGACCATCGGCCTGCACGCGCGCGACAACGAACAATTGCTCGCCGCGCTCCATCAGCTTCAGTCACGCGGCAACTCGCTCGTCGTCGTCGAACACGACGAGGAAACGATGCGACGCGCGGATTACGTGATCGACCTCGGCCCTGGCGCGGGCGTGCATGGCGGAACAGTCGTCGCGTCCGGAACCTTGCCGGAGCTGATGCGGAACAAGGCGTCGATTACCGGGCGGCTGTTGCACGAGCTGGAGACGAAGAAATATCCGACGCGCGGCGAGCGGAGACCGGTAGCAGCCGACGTGAGTCGGCTCACTTCAAAACCAAGTCCCCGAAAGAGCACGAGGAAAGATGATCAGAGCCGACTCACGTCGGCTGCTACAAGTTCGGGATGGCTCACGCTGCACCACGCTTCGGTGAACAACTTGAAGAATATCGAGGTGCGTTTCCCGCTCAACCGCTTCGTCGTGGTCACCGGCGTGAGCGGTTCCGGCAAGAGCACGATGGTCCGTGAGTGTTTGTTGCCGGCGGCGGAACAAGCGTTGAAACGCGGAACGCGGAATACGGAACGCGGAACCAGTCACGCATCGCGCATCACGCATCAACAGACCCACGTCACCGGCCATGAATCGCTGAAGGCCGTTTACGAAGTGGACCAGTCGCCCATCGGGCGCACGCCGCGTTCCACGCCTGCGACCTACGTCGGGTTCTTCGACGAGATTCGCGCGCTCTTCGCCGTGACGCCCGAAGCCAAGATGCGCGGCTACTCGGCGAGCCGCTTCAGTTTCAACAGCGCGCAGGGTCGCTGCCCGGAATGCGAAGGCTCCGGTGTGATCAAGCTGGAGATGAACTTCCTGCCGCCGGCGTTCGTGAAGTGCGAGACGTGCGATGGCAAGCGCTTCAGCCGCGAGACGCTCGACATCCAGTATGCGGGCAAGAACATCGCGCAGGTGCTCGATATGAGCGTGGAGGAAGCCATCGAGTTCTTCGCCGCACATCAGAAAATTCTGCGCCCGCTCCAGGCGTTGCACGACACGGGGCTGGATTACATCAAGCTCGGCCAGACCAGCCCGACGTTGAGCGGCGGCGAGGCGCAGCGCGTGAAGCTCGTGACGCATTTGCTGAGCGGCCTGAAGCCAGGACCGGACATGCTGGAACTGCCCGGTCGCCAATCTGCCGGCGCTACGAAGCGGAACTTGTTCATCCTCGAAGAGCCGACCATCGGTCTGCACATGTCGGACGTGCATCGGCTGGTGGAAGTCATCCAGCGCCTCGTCGATGCCGGGCATTCCGTCGTCGTCATTGAACACAATCTCGACCTGATCGCCGAGGCGGACTGGGTCATCGACCTCGGACCGGAAGGCGGCGAAGCGGGCGGGCGCATCGTCGCGGAAGGCACGCCGGAGGAGGTCGCGAAGGTCCGCGATTCACACACAGGCCGGTTCCTGCGCGGCGTGCTGGGGACGTTGAAGAAAGGGGTTTTGCCCCGCGATGTTTCCTCCGAAGACAAATGAAACGATGAGCGATCCGTACGAGGAAATCGTCAACGGTGAACGCGTGCTCCGGCTCCCGCCGCGCGCGCGGCACGAGGAAATTCTGGAGCGCCTGCACAAGCGCGTGGCCGGCGCGGTGTCCGGTCTCGCGACCACCAGGATGCTCCCGCCGCGCGCGCGCCTGAACTTCTCGGCGGAGAACGCCTTCTGCCCCGACCTCGCGCTCGTCACCGCCGCGACGAACAAGGTCTGGCTCATCGCCGAGATCGTCAGCTCGGACGATCATCACGCGGACACGGTGGACAAAAAATCAATCTACGAGGAGCTCAAGCTGCCACGCCTGTGGATGATCGATCCGCGCTACGACAACGTGGAGATCTACCACGGCACGCCCTACGGCCTTTCGCTCAAGCGCGTGCTGGCCGGGCGCGAGCTGTTGACGGAAGGTCTGCTGCCCGGATTCCAGTTCGCCATCCACGAGCTCTTCGCGGGCACGCCGGGCGGCGAGCCCGGGCGCTACGATTTTTGACCCTCCCGGTTTCCGGCGCATTGCCCGAACGCGTGATCCGCGCTATTCCCTTGGCCGCGATGAGCGAGCGATTCAAGCAACTGCAGGCGCAGGCGCAGGCCGTGGTGGAGGAAACCATTGCCGCG